>JBKJLP010000294.1:0-6606 GCA_046596735.1 Mycobacteriales bacterium
CCCTGCTGGTGGACCCCGGGATGCTTGAGCACAACCTGACCACGATGGCCGCCGCGCTACCCGGGGCTCGGCTCCGGCCCCACGTGAAGGCGCACAAGTCGACCGCGCTGGCCCGCCTGCAGTACGACGCAGGCCACCACGGCTTCACCTGCGCCACGATCCGCGAGGTTGAGGGCCTGGCCGCCGCGGGTCTGGGCGAGGATCTGATGCTGGCCAACGAGGTCCTCGACGCCACGCGGCTCGGCGCCGTCAGCGAGGCTGGCGCCCGGGTGACGCTGGCGGTCGACAGCGACGCCACCGTCAACGCGGCCGCAGCCGGTGGCGTGCCCGAGGTGGTCATCGACGTCAACGTCGGCCTCCCCCGCTGCGGCTGCGAGCCCGAAGCTGCCGGTCATCTCGCGGACTACGCCCGCAGCAAAGGCCTGCGGGTACGCGGCGTGATGGGCTACGAGGGCCACGTCATGCCGGTTGAGGATCCCGTCGACAAGCTGCGACAGACGCGTGAGTGCATGGAGAAGCTACTTTCCGCCGCGGCCGACGTAGGTGGCGAGCTGGTCTCGGCCGGAGGGACCGGAAACTACGCCGTCAACACGTGGGCCAACGAGATCCAGGCCGGCTCTTACCTGCTCATGGATACCGCGTACGCCGCCCAGGGCATGCCGTTCCAGCAGGCCCTGACCGTGCTAGCTCGCGTCATCTCCACCAACGAGGGCGGCTGGCGGGTGGCTGACCTAGGCCTGAAGTCGCTGGGCATGGATCACGGCAACCCGGCCATCCCCGGTGCAGCGGTGTGGTTCTGCTCCGACGAGCACACGACCTTCTCCGAGGACGGCGAGGCCTTCGCTGTGGGGGACCTGATCCGAGCACAGCCGGCTCATGTCGACCCCACGGTGGCTCTGCACGAACGGCTGTACGTCGTCGACGGCGATGAGGTTGTTGAGGTCTACGAGGTCGACCTACGCGGCTGGTAGTTACGGTCCGAGGACCCGGTCGAGGTAGTCGTTGGTGAACAGCCGATCAGGGTCGACGCGGTCCCGGACGGCGAGGAACTCATCGAACCGCGGGTAGACCCGCCGCAGCCTCGCTGCGTCCAGTGAGTGCAGTTTGCCCCAGTGGGGTCGGCCGTCGGCCGCACCGCAGATCTCCTCGACCGCGTCGAAGTACTGCTGTGAAGCGGTTCCCTGGAAGACGTGGACGGCAACGTATGCCGTCGGTCGACCGTGCGCGGTCGACAGCATCGCGTCGCCGGCAGGAGCGGCCCGCACCTCGACGGGGAAGGAGATGTTGAGCCCGAGTCGCTCGGGCAATCCGCGCAGCTCGGCGAAGACCGCGGGCAACTGGGCCAGCGGGATCGCGTACTCCATCTCGTAGAACTTCACCCGGCGAGGTGAGGTGAACACGGCTGGGGCCAGGTCTCGGTAGGTCCGGGGAGACAGGGCGCGTGCTGCTGTCCGGTTCAGGGTCGGGATCGTCGAGGGAAACCGCCGGCCGAGCCGGTTGGTGAGGGCGAACAGCCCGTTGGAGAGCACCTCGTCGTCGAGCAGATGGCGCCAGCGGGGCAGCGGGTCTGCCTGTGCCAGGGTCCGGTTGTTGCGCTTGGTCAGGGCCACGTCCGTGTGCGGGAACCAGAAGAACTCGAAGTGATCGTTGTGCGCGACGTGATCGAAGAAGCCGTCCAGCACGTCGTCGAGCGGTTCGGGCCGCTCCTGCGCCTGCAGAAGAAACGCCGTCTCTGCCTGGAAGGTGATCCGGCTGATGATCCCGAGGGCGCCAAGGCCGACGCGAGCAGCGTCGAACAGGGCCGGGTCTTTCCCCGCGTTGCAGGTGAGCAGGGTGCCGTCGGCCAACACCAACTCGAGTTCCACCACCTGTTCGGCGAACCCGGCGCTGTCCCGTCCGGTGCCGTGCGTCCCCGTGGACAGCGCACCAGACACCGTCTGCACATCGATGTCACCCATGTTGGTCAAGCCCAGGTGCAGTTCCCGCAGTGTGGCGTTGAGGGTCCGTACGGTCATCCCGGACTCGACCGTGACCCGCTTGGTGTCCAGGTCAGCGTGCTGCAACCTGGAGTACAGCGACATGTCCAGCAACACGCCGTCGGTCTTGCCAATGCCAGTGAAGGAGTGGCCAGCTCCGATGGCCTTGACGTGCAGTCCCTCCGCAGCGGCAGCCGTGACCGCGTCGGCAATCATCGCGGCACTCGTGGGTTGCACCACCCGTGCCGAGCGGCTGTGCTGGTTGCCCGCCCAGTTGGACCACTCCACGACGGCCCCCTTCCTGTCCGTGCTCTTGCAGATCAGGGCATCGTGACAGACCTCGTCGTGCCGAGCCGGTCCCGGGTCTCGCCCCTGCGCGCCGGTGACCTAGCGTCCCCACCATGTCCCCGGCCGATGTTCTGCTTGTCGGCGGTGCTGGCCTGCTGGCCGGCGCTGTCAACGCCGTAGCCGGCGGCGGCACGCTGATCTCCTTCCCTGCTCTGTTGGCGGCCGGCCTCAGTCCGGTGACAGCCAACATCACCTCGTCGGTCGGGCTGCTGTCGGGCTACCTCGGTGGATCCGTCGCCTACCGGCGCGAGTTGACCGGGCAAGCGCGTCGGGTGCGGGTGCTGTTGCCTGCCGCAGGAGTAGGCGCGTCGCTCGGAGCAGTGCTCCTGCTCTTCACGCCAGACGACACGTTCCGCGCCCTGGTCCCCTACCTGGTTCTCACGTCGAGCGCGCTGCTCGCGGTGCAACCTCGGCTGGCGCGCGCACTGGCCGCCCGCGGCAGCAGAACGAGGGACCTGCCTTGGCCGACCGTGATCGGCGTCGGGATCGCCGCGACCTACGGCTCGTACTTCGGCGCCGGGCTCGGTGTCCTCCTGCTCGCGGTGCTCGGGATCCTGGTGGCCGACGAGTTGCAACGGCTCAACGCGTTAAAGGGCCTGCTATCGCTGCTGATCAACATCGTGGGCGTGGTGGTGTTCGTGCTCGCCACCGACGTCGCGTGGACCTACGTCGCCGTCCTGGCCGGCTGCGCCTACGTCGGCGGCACGGCGGGGGTCTCGATCGCCCGCCGGTTACCCGCTGCGGTGTTGCGGGTCAGCGTGGTCGCGCTCGGCACGGTGGTAGGCGTCGTCCTGCTCGTCACCTGATCGCCGCTCGCACGTAGGGACCGAGGTAGCGCGCATAGGCAGCCGTCAGGTGCTCCCCGTCGAAGTGCACCGGCAGTCCGGCGATCACCGCAGGGCAACGTCCGTCCAGGCAGAACCAATCCGCCGACTCGATGAACCGAGCATCCGTCTGCCGCGTCGCCCGCTGCTCGGCAGCAGCAAAGTCTCGGTGCAACACGGTCAGTGGCTCCACGCACTGCGCCGGTGTGGACAGGCGGGTACGGCACTTCTGCAGGTTCCCGGTGTCCGGCGGCGGCTCAAGCACGACCACCCGGGCGCGCACAGCCGCCAGCGCAGAGAGCGCCCGGGTGGTGCCCTCCTGCCACTGGGCTGGCTCCATGCCGCCATAGCGCGCAGACACCACCACCACGTCCGGGCGCAGGGCACGGACCTGCTCCAGCGCCCACTGCTGATGTGCCGCGCAGCTATCGCTGACGGCGTCGGTGCTGCCCGCGGGCACGAGCACCAACGGGCACTGACGACGCGTGAAGACGTGGATCCGCCAGTCGTCGCCACCGGCTACGCGCAGCGCAGGCAGCCAGCTGACACCCACGGAGTCGCCGAGCAACGCCACCGAAACCGGTGCGCTCTGTGGTCCGTACACGCACCGTTCTCGGTTGCGATCCCCGACGTCGAGGCAGCCGTCGCGGATCCACTCCGGCGCGCCCGCATCGGTGACGTCACCCAGCGCGACCGGCCAGGCGGTCCGAGCCAATCCCTCAGCGATCACCGGGCCCAGGTCGGGCAGCGGCCCCTCCGATCGCACCGTGGGGGCCCGGCCGTCGGCGTCGGCTCCGCCGGACCCACGTCCCGTCCCGGTCAGGACGAAGGCAGCACTGAGTGCAACGACGACGGTGAGCGCCCACGCAGGGCCGACCACCGAACGACGTACGGTCGACCGGTCATCGCGAGGATCGAGCCACCGCGAACGCCGTACGGGTGTTTCGACCCAGCGGTAAGACGCCGCCGAGAGCACCAGCGCTAGCGCCACACACCCGACCGTCGCCGGCAACGTCGTCCCACCGGGCAGGTCGGCGACCAGAATCAGCACCGGCCAGTGCCACAGGTAGAGCGAGTACGAGATCTGACCGAGGAAGCGCAGCGGCGACCAGCCCAAGGCCGCGGGCGCCGCGATGAGCAAGGCCACCGTCGCCGCGACCGGCAACGCTGCGGCATATCCAGGCACCGGAGTCGCCGGCCCGATCAGCACGACCGAAACCGCAAGTCCCACTGCACCCAGCACCCCGAGCAGCCGTCGTACGGCAGCACTGCTCCGTGCAGCCGGCAGCAGGGCCAGGAGCGCTCCAGCTCCCAGCTCCCACGCCCGGGCCGGCGAGGAGAAATAGGCCTCCCCTGCGGTGACCACGGACCAGGCAAACGAACCGGCGAAGACCAGCCCCGCCACGCCCAGCAGCGCCTGCCGCCGACTCCACCCTGCCCGCAAGCCCAGGGCCAGCGTCACCAGGATCAGCGATGGCCAGACGACGTAGAACTGCTCCTCCACCGAGAGCGACCAGTAGTGCTGAACGGGCGACGGCGGCCGGGTCTGCGCGAAGTAGTCGGTGCCCAGGTGGGCGAACCACAGATTGGCAGCGAAGCCGAGCGCCCAGAGCGAGTCGACGACGGTTGCGTGTGCCCGCGCAGGTAACAGGAGCAGCGCGGCCACGACGTCGGTGACGGCCAGGACCAAGACCGCTGCCGGCAGCAATCGTCGGGTGCGACGGGCGTAGAACCGGCGCAGGCTGATCCGCCCGGTCCGCTCGACCTCGCCCACCAGCAATCCGGTGATGAGGAAACCGGACAAGACGAAAAACACGTCTACGCCGAGGAACCCACCACGCGGCCAACCAAACGCGTGGTCGGCCACCACGAGGAGCACGGCGACCCCGCGCAGACCCTCGATGTCCGCACGGAAGCCCTTCACCGGGCCATCTTGCGACAGATCAAGCCGGTGCGAGGAACCGACGCGGGTTGGCGATCAGCATCTGGTCAACCTGCTCCTGAGTGACCCCGCCCTTGAGCAGGGCCGGCACCACGTCGCGCTGTACGTGCAGATAGTTCCAGTTGGGCAGGAAAGCCATGATGTCCGGCTGCACCCAGTCGATGTAGCAGGCGGCGTCCTGCGACAGCACCATGCTGCCGGCGAAGCCGCGTCGACACAGCTCAACCACGATTCCCACGCGTCCTTCGAAATCGAGCATCGTGTCGATGCCGAAGCGGTCCATGCCGAGGAGGAACCCCGCCTCGGCCAGCGCGGAGAGGTGATCGGCGTCGGTGCTGTCGCCGCAGTGGGCCAGCATCACCCGGTCCGGCGAGACACCCTCCTCTGCCAGGACCCGCTGCACCTCCAGGGCAGTCTGCGAACCGGGGTGGGTGTGCACCATCATCGGCGCGCCGGTGCCCAAGTGGGTCTTGGCGCAGGCCCGCATGATGCGTTCGACTCCGCCGGTCAAGCCATGGTGGTCGATCGCGCACTTGAGGAACGCGGCCTTGACGTCGGTGCCCTGGATGCCCTGCTCAATGTCGCGGGTGAACAGGTCGATCATCGGTTCGGGCAGATCCGGCAGCGCCCCAGGGCCGCGGGCGGAGAACCAGCCCGGGACGTCGGCGTAGGTATAGACGCCGGTCGCGACCACGATGTTGAGGTTAGGGACTTGCTCATTGATGCCCCGCACCCGAGGAATGTTGCGGCCGAGTCCGTCGACAGTGGGGTCGAAAATCGTGCGTACGCCAGAGGCCGCCAGCTCGGTGAGCTTGGTGACCGCCTCCGCGACCCGTGACTCCTCATCCCACTCGTCCGACCACTGCTGCTGCGAGTCGGGCGTCAACGTAAAGACGTGCTCGTGGGCGAGGGTGACCCCAAGTTGATCCGGGTCGACCTGTCCCAGGACGGTCTCGATCAACGGAGTTCCTTCTTGAGGATCTTGCCGGTCGGACCCATCGGCAGCGCGTCGACGATGCGCACCTCGCGTGGGTATTTGTAGGCGGCCATCTGCTCCTTGCAGTAGGCAATGACGTCTTCCGGAGTCACCTCGGCTCCCGCCTTCAACGTGATCACGGCGACCACTTCCTCGCCGAGTTTGTCGTCGGGCTTGCCGATGACCGCCGCCTCGGCAATCGACGGGTGCGCGTACAAAACCTCCTCCACCTCGCGGGGGTAGACGTTGTAGCCGCCCCGGATGACCAAATCCTTCTTGCGGTCGACGATGAAGAAGTAGCCGTCCTTGTCCTGGTAAGCCAAGTCACCGGTGTGGAACCAGCCACCCCGGAACGCCTCGGCCGTCGCCTCAGGGTTTTTGTAGTAGCCCTTCATCATGTTGTGGCCGCGGATGACGATCTCACCGACATTGCCCTCCCCGGGCGGCAGCGGCTGCTCGTCCTCGCCGACGACCTGCACGGTGACGCCCCAGATCGGCTTGCCGATCGACAGGACCTTGCGCTGCTCGGCACTCACGTTG
>JBKJLP010000444.1:0-2731 GCA_046596735.1 Mycobacteriales bacterium
AGCGTTCCGACCTGCTCTCGGCCAACGGCGGGATCTTCAAGCCGCAGGGCGAGGCTCTCAACGCCGGTGCGGCAGCCGACGTACGCGTCCTCGTCGTCGGGAACCCGGCCAACACCAACGCGCTCATCGCCGCCAGCCACGCGCCCGACGTGCCAGGGGACCGCTTTACGGCCATGACCCGGCTCGACCACAACCGGGCGATGTCGCAGCTGGCCAAGAAGTCTGGCGCGAGCCTTGACGACATCAAGCAGTTGACGATCTGGGGCAACCACAGCGCGACCCAGTACCCCGACATCACCCAGGCCACCATCGGAGGCAAGCCCGCCGCTGAGGTCATCGGCGACGAGCCGTGGCTGCGGGACACCTTCATCCCGACGGTGGCCAAGCGTGGCGCCGCGATCATTGAGGCCCGCGGAGCGAGCAGCGCGGCCAGCGCTGCCAACGCGGCGATCGACCACGTCTACGACTGGGTCAACGGCACGCCCGCCGGCGACTGGACCAGCGCGGCCATCATGAGCGACGGCTCCTACGACGTGCCCGAGGGCATCATCTCGAGCTTCCCGGTCACCAGCGAAGACGGTGCGTGGAAGATCGTTCAGGGGTTGCCGATCAACGACTTCTCGCGGGGCAAGATCGACGCCTCGGTCGCAGAGCTGGTCGAGGAGCGCGACGCTGTCCGTGAGCTCGGTCTTCTCTGATGAAGATCATCTACACCTATACCGACGAAGCTCCCGCGCTCGCCACTCACTCGCTCCTTCCCGTCCTCGCCGCCTATGCGGCCAAGGCTGGCGTCGATGTCGAGACCCGCGACATTTCCCTTGCTGGTCGCATCCTCGCGGCGTTCGACCTCGGACCCGACGCCCTGGCCGAGCTCGGCGAACTCGCCAAGACGCCGGATGCCAACATCATCAAGCTGCCCAACGTCAGCGCCTCGCTGCCGCAGCTCAAGGCCGCGGTCGCTGAGCTTCAGGCGGCCGGGTTTGCGGTCCCCGACTACCCCGAGGACCCACAGACCGACGAGCAGAAGAAGGCCCTTGCGGCGTTCGACGCGGTCAAGGGCAGCGCCGTTAACCCGGTACTGCGCGAGGGAAACTCCGACCGGCGCGCACCGTTGTCAGTCAAGGGCTACGTCAAGAAGCACCCGCACTCCATGGGCGTCTGGAGCAGCGACTCGAAGAGTCGGGTCGTGACCATGTCCGACGGCGACTTCCGGCACTCCGAGGTTTCCACCACCCTCGCGGCCGCCGACACCCTGGCGATCGAGCACGTCGCCGCTGACGGCACTGTCACCTCGCTCAAGCAGGGGCTCAAGGTCCTCGAGGGCGAGATCATCGATGCCTCCGTGATGCGCAAGGCGCCGCTCCAGGCGTTCCTCGCCGAGCAGGTCGCGGCCGCCAAGAGCGAGGGCGTGCTGTTTTCGGTGCACCTCAAGGCCACCATGATGAAGGTGTCCGACCCGATCATTTTCGGCCACGTGGTGAAGGCTTATTTCGCCGACGTCTGGGCGCAGTACGCCGATGAGATGGCCTCGGTCGGCGCCGACCCCAACGACGGCTTGGCCTCCGTACTCACGTCGCTGGCCAAGCTGCCGGCCGACGCGCGGACGGCAATCGAGGGCGCCATCGCCAAGGCGTACGAAACCGGTCCGCCGCTGGCGCAGGTCGACTCCAGCAAGGGCATCACCAACCTGCACGTGCCGAGCGACGTCATCATCGACGCCTCGATGCCGGCTGCGATCCGTTCCAGCGGACAGATGTGGAACGCCAAGGACGCGTTGCAGGACACGCTCTACGTGATTCCGGACTCCTCGTACGCCCCGCTCTACGCCGAGACCATCGACTTCTGCCGCAAGCACGGGGCTTTCGACCCCACGACGATGGGCACCACTCCGAACGTCGGGTTGATGGCGCAGAAGGCCGAGGAGTATGGCAGCCACGACAAGACCTTCGAGGTCGCAGCAGCCGGCACGGTCCGGGTCGTCAACGCCGCCGGCGACGTCCTGCTGAGCCACGAGGTCGAGGCTGGCGACATTTGGCGGGCTTGCCAGACCAAGGACGCCCCGATCCAGGACTGGGTCCAACTCGCCGTCTCCCGCGCCCGCGCCACCGGCGTCCCGGCGGTGTTCTGGCTCGACGAGACTCGGGCGCACGACGCCGAGGTCCTGAAGAAGGTGCGGGTCGCTCTCGACGCCCTCGACACCGACGGACTGACCATCGAGGTCCTGGACGTCGCCGCGGCTACCCGCTACACGCTCGACCGGGCCCGCCGTGGCGAGGACACTATCTCCGTCACCGGCAATGTGCTGCGGGACTACCTCACCGACCTGTTCCCGATCCTCGAGCTGGGTACCAGCGCCAAGATGCTGTCGATCGTGCCCCTGATGGCGGGCGGCGGGCTGTTCGAGACCGGGGCAGGCGGTTCGGCGCCCAAGCACGTGCAGCAACTGGTCAAGGAGGACTACCTGCGTTGGGACTCACTCGGGGAGTTCCTCGCGCTTGCTGTCTCGCTGGAGTTCCTCGGTGAGAAGACCGGTAACGCCCGCGCGACGCTGCTGGGATCGACGCTGGATCAGGCGACCGGCCGGGTGCTCGAGGAAGGCCGCTCACCGGCGCGCAAGGTCGGTCAGATCGATAACCGCGGCAGCCACTTCTACCTCGCGCTGTACTGGGCGCAGGCGCTCGCCGGTCAGACCGACGACGCCGAGGCCGCCGCGCTGTTCGCCGGGCTCGCC
>JBKJLP010000156.1:0-3272 GCA_046596735.1 Mycobacteriales bacterium
GGCCGACAGCCCCGACAGCACCACGCCCCCGGCACCGCGGGCCACCTGCGTCGCCGTCCCGGTGAAGGCCACCGGATCGGACGTTCTCGTGGCCGCCGGCGCCAAGCTGCGTCTGGAAAAAGGCCTGACCTGCGGCATTGACGGTTGGCCGGCCACCGGCTGCGGCCCCCTCGTCGACCCGGTATCAGCGGCAGCGGCAGCGCCGGACACCACCATCACCATCGCGGCTCCCGCATCAAGCACCTCCAAGACGACCACGAAGACCGCGGACACCGACTCAGGCGGCTCGCTCGGGCTGATCCTCGGAGGCCTGGTGGCCGCGCTCGCAGTCGGCGGTCTGGGCTTCGCGGCATGGCGCCGTAGCCGCGACGCGACTGACGACTGAGCGAGCTGGAAGCACGATGACCCGCGCCCTCCACGACCCCCGGCTGCCGCGCCTGCTGCACCCGGCGGCCTGGTGGGCGTGGGCGATCGGGTTGGCGATGGCTGCCAACCGGACCACCAACCCGATACTGCTCGCGCTGGTCGTGGTGGTCGCCGCGTACGTCGTCTCAGCCCGCCGCGAGCTCGGGGCCGCCTCCCCCTTCGGCGCGTTCCTGCGTCTCGGCTTGCTCGCCATCACTGTGCGCGTGGTGCTTCAGGCCCTGCTCGGTGGCGGCGCCCCGGGGGCCACGGTGTTGTTCACCCTGCCCGAGATACCACTTCCGTCCGGCGCGAGCGGGGTGCGTCTGGGCGGCCCGGTGACGCTGGAAGGCCTGCTCGCGGCGACCTACGAAGGCGCCCGGCTTGCCGCGGTGCTCACCTGTATCGGTGCCGCGAACACACTCGCCAGCCCCCGACGGCTGTTGCGCTACGTGCCCGCCACGCTCTATGAGGTCGGCACGGCGCTCGTGGTCGGGCTCACCTACGCTCCCCAGCTTGTTGAGGACGCCCGACGGGTGCGCGTCGCCCGACGACTACGCGGACATGGCGGGCGAGGCTTCCGCGAGCTTGCCCGGCTCGCCGTTCCCGTTCTCGACAGCGCCCTCGAGCGCTCACTGAACCTCGCCGCATCCATGGAGTCGCGAGGGTATGGGCGATCCGTCCATCGCGACGCCCGCTCACGCCGCCAGTCCACCGCACTGACCCTCGCCGGACTGACCGGCGTCGTCGCCGGGATCTATGGCCTCCTGGACGGCAGCTCGCCTGCCCTGCTCGGGCTGCCGCTGCTGGTCGCCGGCTCGGCGGCTGCGACAGCGTCCCTTGCGGTCGGCGCGCGGCGCGACCCTCGCTCGCGCTACCGGCCGGACCCGTGGGCGATGCCGGAGTGGCTGGTCCTCGGATGTGGTGTTGCCGCAGGGGTTTTCGTTCTCGTTGCCGCACAGCGCGGGGTGCCCGGCATCGTCGTACAGACGTCGCCAGCCGTATGGCCGATCCTTCCGTGGATACCTGCCCTGGGCGTGCTGCTCGCGCTGGCGCCAGCCTGGCTCGCGCCTCTGCCTCCGCTTCGGGCCATCGGTCCCCTCAACGTCAGGAGCACCGCATGATCCGGTTCGACAACGTCGGCGTCAGGTTCGACGACCATGGCGAACCCGTCCTGCGCGGAGTCGACCTCCAGGTGGATGAGGGCGAGATGGTGCTCGTCGTGGGCGCCACCGGAAGCGGCAAGACCACGTTGCTTCGCTGCGTCAACGGCCTGGTTCCGCATTTCAGCGGCGGCACTCTGAGCGGCCGGATCACCGTCGCCGGCCGCGACACCCGCACCCACCGTCCGCGCGACCTCGCGGACATCGTCGGAGTCGTCGGTCAGGACCCGGCGGCTGCCTTCGTCACCGACACGGTCGAGGAAGAGCTCGCCTACGGCATGGAGTCTCTGGGCGTCACCGGTGACGTCATGCGCCGCCGGGTCGAGGAGACGCTCGACCTGCTCGGCCTCGCCGATGTGCGCCAGCGAACCCTGCGAACCCTGTCTGGGGGCCAGCAACAACGCGTGGCGATCGGCGGCGTCCTGGCCGCGCACCCGCGGATCCTGGTACTGGATGAACCCACCTCGGCACTCGACCCGGTCGCGGCAGAAGAGGTCCTCGCCGCCCTCACCCGACTCGTCCATGACCTCGGCCTCACCGTCCTTCTCGCCGAGCATCGACTCGAACGGGTCGTGCAGTATGCCGACCGCGTGGTGGTCGTGGAGAACGGCCGGGTCCGCGCGGACCTGCCTGCAGCCGCCATGGCCACCTCACCCGTCTCTCCGCCGGTCGTCGACCTGGGTCGCCTGGCCGGGTGGTCGCCGCTGCCGCTGTCGGTGCGAGACGCCCGCCGGGCCGCCGGGCCGATGCGCAGAGCGCTGGCCGGTCGCACGCCCGTCCGGGCGCTCCGGCCGGTCATCCTGGACGGGCCCAACGAGGCGCTGCTGAGCACTCGGGCGTTGGTGGTCAACCGTGGGCGCCGCGCGGTGTTGCGGGGTATCGACCTGGAGGTGAACGAGGGCGAGATCGTCGCTCTCATGGGACGCAACGGGTCCGGCAAGTCAACCTTGCTCGCGGCGTCCTGCGGCCAGCTGCCCGCGCGGCTGGGCAGCGTTCGCATCGCCGGTCTGGACCCGGCCACGCTCAAGCCCCAGGATCTGGTGCGGCACGTGGGCCTCGTCCCGCAGGACCCGGGGCTGCTGCTGTATGGCGAGACGGTGGGAGCCGAGTGCCGAACTGCCGATATAGACATGCAGGCCACACCCGGCTCGACTCGTGCGCTGCTGCTTCATCTGGCGCCAGACGTCGACGAACGCACCCACCCACGCGATCTCTCGGAGGGGCAGCGGCTGGCGCTGGCGCTGGCGATCGTGCTGGCCGGAAAACCGCCGCTGGTGCTCCTCGACGAGCCAACCAGGGGACTCGACTACGGCGCCAAGACCCGGCTCGTCGCCTCGTTGCGCGCGCTGGCGGCCGAACGCCACGGCGTCCTGGTGGCCACCCACGACGTGGAGCTGGTGGCTGAGCTGGCCGACCGGGTCGTGGTCATCGCCGACGGCGAGGTGGTGACCGACGGCCCCACCGATGCGGTGCTGGCCGGGTCGCCCGCCTTCGCTCCGCAGGTGTCGAAGGTGATGCACCCGCAGCCGTGGCTGACCGTGGCGGACGTTGCAGCAGCCCTCGTCCTACCCCCGCCGGTCGCGGTCTAGTGACCACCCAGCAGCAGGTCCCGCATCGCCCGGTCATCGCCGTCCGCTGGAGGGCGGTTGCCACCCTGGCGGCGACCACCGTCGTGGGGCTGGTCGCGTTCCTGTGGCCCTTCCTGGC
>JBKJLP010000236.1:0-2840 GCA_046596735.1 Mycobacteriales bacterium
CCAGCCTCAGGGTGCCGCCGAAGGTGCCACCGACCGACTTGTTGCGGATGCGGCGCGCGCGCAGCCACGCCTGGAAGTCGGGGAGGTGACTCGTGTCGCCGGTGATCAGATAGTCGCCGGTGACAAAGGAATGCTCCAACACCGCCTTTCCCCTGATCAGGGCGTCAGGCTGGTCTCCGAAGAGCTGGACCTTCCCCGGGAAGCGGTCCTGGTCACCGAGCTTGACGAAAACCTGACCTGACTGGTCGCCGCTCAGATCCGGGGCCCGCTTGACCAGCCCCAGCCCCCACCGATCACTTAGTGTGCCGAGCTGACGAAAAGCGTCCTCATCCGACATCCCGGACCCGGAAATGTCCAGAGAGACCAAAGACTTTGCCCCCAGTGCCTGCGGGAAGGAACGGTCGTGCAGGTCCGTCACGATCCCCATCATGACGGCCAAGACCGCGAACAACACCACCGCGACAGCGGCAACAACTCTCCTGTGCAATGCCCTTCCCCCGTTTCAGCCTTGCTCGTACTGGAAAACCTTCGCCACGCGACTCGACGCCATGCGAAGAGGTGACCGTGCCCGGCGGGTACCGTACGGATCCGCCGGGCACGGTCACACTGGGATCAGCAGGTTCGGTAGTAGTAGGCGTCGGTGGCGTTCCAGTAGTTCACCGCAAACTTCGTTGCGTCGGACGGTTTGTTCGGGATCGTATCTATGCTGCGGACAGTCGACCCGTTGTACGTCACCGACGAGCCGTGGCACTTGTTCACGGTGTAGTACGAACGGACGTACGCATTCCAGAAGCCGTACTGCCACGTTCCCCCCGCCGAGGGGTACTGAGTAGTAGTCCCCGCGTGCAACCAGGCCGGGACCATCGCGGTCTGCATCGCGGTAGCAGGCCCGGCCAAACCCAGGACCAAAACCGCGACCGCCGAGGCGACCACCGTAGCCCTTCTGGGCTTCTTGTTCATTGCGACTCACCTTCCTTGCTCAATAGGAGTGATGTTGGAAGCAATCACGAGAGTCTTCGCCACCAACTAGTCGCGAAGCCTGGACCACTCGCCAGTCTCTGGGGGGATAAATGTGCTGAATGTCACATCGACAAGACTGCTGAGCGAATCCCTTGCGGCTCCTGACAGCACCGTTGCCAGCACCCCTACTTCGGCGGTGGATCCCGTCTGAGACTTCAGGGCTCAGCTAGGGCTAGCGCTACTTTTCGTTCCGATGTTCCCCATGCGCCGAAATCAGCAGGGGAAGGCTCGATATCAGCGAAGGCATGCTCATTATCGGCAGGGAAGAGCTCGGCATCTCCGCGGGCATCAGTAGTCTTCGCCGGTTCCATGACTGAATCATGCCAGTCCCGTTGGGCGGCAGGCATTTCCACGAAACTGCCTGCCTCCAAGAGAGGCTCAGCCACGAATCTCCTGGCCGACCTGAAGCGCGGCACGATCGGCGGCGCTGAGACCGGAGAACCAGCCCGCACTGTTCGTGACCGAGGCCCCCACATGGCTTGTCACGGCGGGGAACATGGCTGCGACTGCCTTGTCGACGGCCTCGCCTCGGGCAGCGAGCACCGGGAGCAGGTTCCGGCCGGCGGGCTCGCTGGCTGCTTTGCTGGTCTGTGTCCCGGTGGTCTCCGCGAGCCGCTGACCGATCCGAGACGCGTACCCGGTCAGGAACGACTGCCGGAACGACCGGGTACGTGATCGGCCGTGGCCATCACTGCTCGAGCCGGCCTGCATCATCGACGTCGTTGCCTGAACGAGCAGCGAGGTGAACAACAGCTCGACGGCGTCCAGGTCAGCAGGGAACCCAATCGCAGTGCTGAAGCCGAACCCTCGACTCCAGACGGTGCGACAGCGATTCGCCTCGGCCACCGCCCCGAGAAGCATCGCCTTGGGAACCTCATAAGGATTGTCGATCCCGATCCTGCGGGCGGCCGGCTCCTCCGAGGAGCTCGGGCGCAGAGCCGAAAGCAGCGCGTGATCGATGCTGTGCCGGGCCATCAGCGACTGCGCACCGGCGGTGAACGTCTCGGCCTCGGGCGCGAAGGTCGTTGACTCGGCCTTGGCCAGCAGCGCCCGGATCCGGCCGAGCACCCGCTCGTCGATGGCGGCCCTCTGCGGGTGCCCGGAGGAGCCGGTCGCTCGCGCGGTGCCCGGGATCGGGATCAGCTTCTCCAGCGCCGGCAGGTTGTCGATGACGTCGTGCACCTCCAGCGCACAGGACACGACCGTGGACCAGTCGGTGCCCTGCGCCTCGGCCCACGCCCGCAGGTGGTTCTGGTCAGGTCGCCACCAGACCTTGAGGTCAAGATCAGTGAGCTGGGACGCCCACCGTGGGTCGACGCCTGCCGGCGGGTAGCACTGCATCTGCGCGGCAACTGCGTCACACGTCAGGCTGACATGCCGTTTGCTCAACCGCCGGGACACGACCCGAACCACGTCGGCAGGCTGCCATCCACGGTCCCAGGCCGCTGAGACAACGGACTGCAGGCACTCGGCAAGCCCGCGCCCGGTCGGTTGGTCGTTCGGCATCCGCGCCTGGCCAGTGTTCCATGCCGTGCTTGGCCTGCGCTCGTTCCTGCTCATCCCCGCGCCCCCGCCTGCGCGCGCTATCGGGGGTCGCCGCTGGGGTGCCGGCTTCGAGAGCGGCTGCCTCGGCTCAGTGACTCGTACGACCTCTTGACCGTCCGCTCGGTGTTGCCCTCGTCGGTGAGCAGGCTGAGGCGGCGCAGGTCACTGACCTCTTCATCAAGCATGGCGCGGCTTTCGGGGTCCAGAGCGCCGACGTCTGCGTCCAGCTGCTTCATCGCACCGGCAAACATGTCCTGGGCTGGGTCAGCCTCACC
>JBKJLP010000343.1:0-3233 GCA_046596735.1 Mycobacteriales bacterium
ACCAGCGGATCGCCGGCGTGGTCGAAAACATGAGCTACCTACCCTGCCCGCAGTGCGGCGACAACATCGACGTCTTCGGCTCCGGCGGCGGCCAGTCGGTCGCCGAGTCGCTCACCCGCTCACTCGGGGCCACCGTGCCGCTGCTCGGCCAGATCCCGATCGACGTACGCCTCCGTGAGGGCGGCGACAACGGCCAGCCGCTGATCCTGAGCGATCCCGATGCGCCCGCCTCCAAGGAACTGCTGAAGATCGTGGACGCGCTCACCGGAAAGCCGCGCGGGCTCGCGGGCATGTCCCTGGGCCTCGCCCCCGCCAAGCGCTAAGTCGTGTCCGGGTCCCAGGGCGCGGGTTCGCTCGGCAGCAACGGTCGATAGCCCGGCCGGCGGGGCGTCGCCGCGACCTCTGCCTCGTCTTCGAACAGGTGCTTGCGAACAAATTCCCGCGGGTGCAGCGACTTCAGGTCGAGGTCGCCGATCTCCGGACCCAGCTCGGTCTTGAGGTCGTCCGTCATCCCCTTGGCGTAAACCCGCAGCTTGCGCAGGGCCTTACCTGCCTCGGCCGCCATGCCGGGCAACCGCTCGGGACCGAAGACGAACAGCCCCAGCACGAGCAGGGCGGCCATCTCGCCCCAGCCCACATGGTCAAACACCGGATCAGCGTACGACGGTCTACTCGGCTGAGTTGTCCTGGAGCGTTGCCTTGGCGCTCTGCTTGGTCCCGTTGCGGTAGTAGGTCAGGGTGACCGTGTCCCCGACGGCATGGTCGCGGATGGCCACGATCAACTCGTCGACGCTGCTGACCGCCTGGTCGTTGACCGCCGTGAGGATGTCGCCCGGCTGAAGCCCAGCCTGCTGGGCAGCGCTTCCGGCGATCACCGTGCGCACGAGCGCTCCGGCCCGCCCGTTGGCGGCCTGCGTCGCCGTCATCGCCTGCACGCCGATCGCCGGGTGCGTGGCCTTGCCGGTACGGATCAATTCCTCGGCGACCGAGCGGGCCTCGTCAATCGGGATCGCGAAACCGACGCCGATGCTGCCGCTGCCCGACCCGCTGCCGGCGCCCCCACCAAGGGTGGCGATAGCCGAGTTGATGCCGATGACCTGTCCCTTGGCATCGACCAGGGGACCGCCGGAGTTGCCAGGGTTGATCGCGGCGTCGGTCTGGATGGCGTTGAACAGCGGCTGGCTGCCGCCGGACTCCCCCGGCACGTTGACGGTGCGGTTGAGCGCGCTGATGATCCCCGTGGTCACCGTCCCCGCCAACCCGAGCGGCGAGCCGATGGCGACGACCGGATCGCCGACGACGAGGCCGCGCGACTGACCGAGCGTCGCCGGCTTGAGCGCTTCCTTGGACTGCACCTTGATGACAGCCAGGTCGGTGTCTGGGTCGCGACCGACGATCGTCGCCGGGACGTCGATCGCGTTGGCGCCGTTGAACGACACGGTGAGCGTGCCGCCACTCGCGACGGCGGCAATGACGTGGTTATTCGTGAGGACGTAGCCGTCGGAGGTGATCACTACGCCCGAACCGGTGCCCGAACCCGAGGACGACTGCACGGAGATGTTGACGACGTTCTGCAGCAGGCGCGCGGCGATGCCGGCCACCGAATCCGGCGCCCGGTCCAACGACGCCGACGTCGGCGATCCGGTGCCGAGGCTGACGCTGGGATCCAGCGCCGTACGTGAGTCGCGCTGCTGGCCGGCGACGTAGCCAGCGGTGCCGCCGGCGAGCAGGGCCACCACTAAGGCCAACGCACCGGTGGACAACAGCCCGCGCCGGGGCGTCACCTTCGCCTCGGCGCCCAGGGTGTCGGTGACCGGATAGCCCCACGCCGGGGCGCCGGTGGGGAGGTCGGCCGAACCGGCGTAGGCCGACGTACTCGGCCCCGTGCTGCCGTAGGGCGCGGAGCCGTACGGCGTGCTGCCGTAGGCCGTGGTCTGGCCGTACGGCGCGGTGGGTGGGGAAGCGCTCTCGTCCGGCTGCGACCACCAAGGGCCCGGCGGCGGGCTGTCAGGCGAGCCCGAGGGTCGGTCGGGGGTGTGGTCGGGCACGGGATCCTCCGGAAGACGGTGATGCTGCAGGGTCAGTGTGTCGGGCCGGACGTGAGCCGACCGTGAGCCCACCGGCTCACGAGCAGATCAGTCGAAGGGGTTCAGCCAGGACCCGAGGCGAGCCAGCCCGCGGCCGATGCGGGCCAGGAAACCTGTGCGCTGCGGTGGGTCGTGCGGCAGCGCCGTCACGACGGCGGTGACAGCCTCCGCCGGCGCGTCGGACAGCAGCGTGAAGACGTAGCCCTCGCCACTCCACACCACCCGCTGCGGGCTCGTCTCGGCTACCCAGACCGGGGCGCTGGAGACCTTGTGCTCGTCGAAGCCGTCGCGCGGCTCGTTGCCCAGGTGCCCGGGCTGCGCGAACAGCGAAAGGCTGGACAGCCCGTCGGAGTAGGACAGGTGCAGCACCTGCTTGCTCTCATGCGTGCGGACCCTGGCCTCGAAAAGCTCGAGCTGGCCAGGCAGCGAGGTCGGGATGCGATAGCCCTGCTCGCGTAGGGCGGCGAGGTTGGCATCGGTCAACCGCCCTTCGGTGGCCACCGCGTCCTGCGCCGCCGGCCCGGGGGGCGGTGGGTCAATCGCCACCTCGACCAGGGCACTACTGCGTACGAGGCGCTGCTTGTCGTCGAAAACCTCTCGACGCAGGAGCAGCGAACTCTCCCGGTCGACCCAGAACCGCCCAGCCATCGAGCCGTCCGTCCGACGTACGTCGATCACGTCGGCCGGTCGACCAGCAGCGGTCTGCGCCGGGGCGATGTCGAGCTGGTAGTTGTCCGCGAGCAGCCGGACGAGGCGAGCGTCGAGATCGGGGGTGGCGGTGACGGCCTGCTCTTCAGATCGCCGGTCCGCGGTCGGCCGGACGGTGACCACCGAACCTTGCGCAGGGGTGTGGCGGATGTCGGCGACGCTGGCGTCGGCGAAGCCGGGGCGCCATACCGCGACGTATTGCACGCCGCGATAGGTGCGCTGGCGCGAGGCAGCCGAAGCGCTGTCCAGCAGGGCGGTCGCGCGGGCCTGGCCGGGCCCGACCGACGGGCTCGCGGCGGGCACAGCGGAGGACGCGACCACCGGTGTCACCAGCAGCAACGTCCCTGCCCCCAGGACGAGGGGCAGCACCCCGTGATCCGGCTGCGTCTGCTGCCCCTCGTCCTGGGGGCAGGGACGTTGCTGCTGGTGACACCGGTG
>JBKJLP010000042.1:0-4281 GCA_046596735.1 Mycobacteriales bacterium
TCTCGACGTCTCCGTGCTGTACGCGAACACCGTCCGCCCGTTCGACGGGCCTGCGCTGCGCGGCGTCCTCAGTCGACCCGACGTGGTCGTCGTGGAGCCTTACCTCGCGGGTACATCGACCAGGCTGGTCAACGAGGTCCTGAGCGACCTACCCCATCGGGTGCTCTCGCTCGGGGTCCGCAGGGACGAGTTGCGGCGCTACGGGACCCCCGAGCAGCACATCGCCGCCCACGGTCTCGATGCGTCCGGACTCCGGGAATCCATCACGGGCTTTCTCGGCTTGCCAGCGAACGCCGCCTGAGGCTGCGACTATGGGTTCGCAAAGGCAAGACACGCGCAGTTCAGGGTCGAGGTGCTGGGCTCACGTTGTAGTGCCACTCGGGGTGGAAGTCGCGTCGGGTGAGGTGTTGGGTCTCCAGGTCTCACATCTGCCGGTCGGTGACCTTGACGCCCCTGGGATGAAGGCTGTCGTCAAGTTCGGCGGTAACTTTCAGGCCGGTGCGCCCAACTCGAACGTCCGGCTTCCGCCACAAACCGGACTGATTTCGGGGCCATCAACCCAACGCCAGGCAGTGCCGAAAGCGGAACGCTGACCGAGGCGTCGAAACCAATGGATCTGGAAGCCAACGAGCAAGTCCTCGCTGTGCCAGTTGAGGTTGGGCTTTGCGGGACTTTCTCGATCATGGCCTGCTGGCCGTCATGGAAGGTGGCGCCCATGAGAGCGGCCTTGCGCGAGGCTGAGCGACTGGTGGTCTGTCGGTTCACTCCTGCTCACACGGACCACTCACTCAGTTGTGACTACCGTATAGTTGTTGGTGGTGAGTCGCTGGCAAGATTTCGGAGGTTTAGATGAGATCGGTAGCAGCAGCGCGGTCGCTGTCTCTGATCGGTGCTGCGTCGAGCGCCGGTGCGTATGGTCCCGGTCAGGAGCGCGCTCCTGAGACCTTCCGGCGACACGGTCTGGTCGCTGATTTGCAGTCTCGCGGACGCCACGTCATCGACAACGGCGACGTCACGACGGCGCTGTTCCGTGAGGACCCAGGAAACCCTCGGGCGGCCAACGTCGACACCGTTGCGGCCGTGGCCAAGGCGGTTGCTCACCGGGTCGCCGAGTCTCTCGCCGCCGACCACGACGTGCTGGTGCTGGGTGGTGACTGCACGGTCGAGCTGGGCACGGTTGCGGGAGCTGCCCTCGACGGCAGCAGCGTGGGTCTGGTGTACGTGGACCTCGACGCCGACCTGAACACCCCCGACACCGGTGACGGGGTCCTGGACTGGATGGGCGTGGCCCACCTGCTCGACCTCGAGGGATGCGAGGAGCGACTCACCACTTTGGGTGCACGGCGACCGCTGCTGGAGCCGGGATCACTGCTGCTCATGGCCTGCGACCGGGCTACCGATCCTGAGCAGGCAGTCATCGACCGGCTCCGCCTGCGGCGAGAGAGCCTTCACGACGTGTCCACCGACACCGAGGCGGTGCTGGATCGGACGCGCGCCTGGGCCGCCGGCTTCGACCGGCTCCTGGTGCACGTCGACGCCGACGTCCTCGACTTCGCAGCCTTCCCGATCGCAGAGAACACCCGACGTGTTCCCGGTCTGCGGCTGGACACCCTCGCTGCGCTCCTGCGGGGACTGTGTGCCGTGCCGAGCTGGCGCTGCTTGACCATCAGCGAGATCAACCCCGACCACGCCGATGACGAGGCCGCGGCCTTCGCCCGGCTCATCGAGATGATCGGGGAGGGGCTCGCCCCGCACGGCGGCCAAGGGACCGACTAGCGGCGAGAAACTGTCTTGCGCACCAGGGCGCGGCGCACCCCTCGACGCTCCACCAGCTCGAACCCGGCGTCGAGGAACGACTGCAAGACCCCGTGGTAGAGATCGTTGGGGCTCAGCCGCTGCCCGTGGGTGTCGACCGGGTAGGCCTCGACCACGCGAGCACCGTTGCGGGTCGCGTGGTCGACGGCAGCGGCGATGAGCGCCCCGGTCAGCCCGCCTCGCCGGGCCTCCGGCTGCACGTAGAAGCAGGTGATCGACCAGGTGCCGCTCGTGTCCTCATCTGCTGGCACGCGCGCGACGACTGAGCGACGTAGCCGCAGGTTGTCCTCCTGCGGAGAGACGGCCACCCATGCCCGCGGTCGACTGTCGACCACCCCGACCAGACCGAAAGGTTGCCCAGCTCCGACGCGGCCTTGCGCGTGCTGTCGGCGGCGTCGCACCGAGGAGCCACGGAAGTCCTGCGCGGTCATGAGGAAGTAGCTGCACCAGCATCCGCTGAGCACGCCGGTCGAGTCGAACAACTCCTCAGCGAGGTGCCACGTCTCCTCGGTGACGGGCACCACCGTCACGTCATGATGGGTTGGTGCGGGGGGCGCGCTCACGAGTGGTTCCCTTCTGTGGTCGCGGCTGATTCGGCGTCAGGCGGCTGTGTCTTGCCGGTTGCTGCGTCGAGCACGCGCGTGGTGAGGACCGGCGCGAGTCCGACGGCCAGCAGAGCAAGGCAGATCGCACCGATGACGAAGGGGGCTCGCAGCCCAAAGGCGCTGGCGATGATTCCCCCGAGCAACCCGCCGACGGGCAATGCTCCCAGGGCGACGAGGCGGTAGGCGCTGGTTACGCGACCGAGCAGGTGGTCAGGCACGGACGCCTGCCGCAGGGTGATGACGACGACGTTGCCGACCGTGCTGGCGAAGGAGCTGACCGCCAGCGCGGCGGCGGCGAGCAGAGGTTGCGAGGCGATGGCGATGACGGCGTAGCCGAGTGCGGGCAGCAGGTTTGACAAGAAGATCACCCGGCCGGAACCGAGCACACGGACGAGACGGTCGGCGACGAGCCCGGCTGTGATGCCGCCTGCAGCTCCGGTCGCGAGCAGCAGCCCGTACTGCGCTGAGGACAGGCCGAACTCGCTCGTGGCCAGGAGCACGAGCACGCCGCTGGTCGCCGCGCCGAAGAGGTTGACCGCCCCTGCCATCACCGCCACCGTCCGGAGTAGGCGGTCTTCCCAGAAGTAGTGAAGGCCCTGCCCCAGTTGAGCCATGACACGATCCTGCCGCCGATCGGTGGACCGCTCCGGGCTGAGGTGCCGGGGCAGTAGAGCCATAGCGGCGGCGGCCAGGGCGAAGGCGACCGATCCGGTGAGGAAAGCCGCGGTGGCGGCGAGGCCGAAGAGCGCGGCACCCAGCGGCGGGCCGACGAGTTCGTTGAGCACGGACTGGGTGGCGAAGATACGGCCGTTGGCGTGCTCGAGGCGATCCCGCTCGACCAGCCGCGGCAGCACGGCGAGAGCAGCGTTGTCGGCGATGGTCTCGGCGGCGCCCACGACAAAGACGGCGGCATAGAGCACCACGAGGAGGTTCCCGCCTGTGGCGGTGGCGAAAGTGAGGCCGCCTATGGCGAGGGCACGAGCCGTGTTCGCCGCGAACAGGAGGCGGCGCCGGTCGTAGCGGTCGACGATGACGCCGGCGGCGAGGGTGAACAGTAACCAGGGGAGGTTCTGCGCCACGACCAGGCCCGAGACCAGGAGGGGGTCGCGGGTCACGGTGGCCGCGAGGAGGGGTGCCGCGGCCACCAGGACCCCGTCGGCCAGGTTCGATGACACCGTTCCGGCCCAGAGCCGTCGGAACCAATCCGGGGGCAGGGAGTCAGCGGGCAGCAACGGTCGATCATCTCTCACGACTAAAGAAGTAACACTAGTGAGGTTGATCTGTCTAGACTGGAGAAGTGACCGCGTCCGCCCGCCCCATCCCGGTCATCGAGCCGGAGCCCGGTGGCCGCGCTCCGGCCCCCGAGCCCCTGCGCCTGGTGCAGCAGTTCGTCAACACCAACGACCGCGAAGCCGGGCGGGACGCCCTGGGGACGCCTGAAGCGCTGCGCGACTGGTTCGACTACTGGACAACCTGGTCCGATGGGTCACTGCCAACAAGAGACGAGCACGAACGGGCGTTGGTGGTGCGCGAGGGCATCCGCTCCATGGCCGCACCAGGGGTGATAGAGGCGCCGGTGGAGTTTGAGGAGATGATCCGGGGGCTGGACCTGCACGTCGTGCTAAGCGGGGGCGCGTTCCACCTGCAGGGAAACGACCGGCTGAGCCGCGCCCTGGCTCCACTCGTCGGGGGCGTCCGCTCCACCATGGATGGGGGTATGTGGGAGCGGCTCAAGGTCTGCTCGCGCGACCAGTGCCAGTGGCTGTACTACGACTCCAGCCGCAACGCCTCGTCGCGGTGGTGTGCCACCGAGATCTGCGGCAGCCGGGAGAAGGCGCGCCGGGCATATCGTCGCAAGAAG
>JBKJLP010000255.1:0-7746 GCA_046596735.1 Mycobacteriales bacterium
CTGGACCGGTCACGTGGCTCAGGCGTCGATCCCGAGTCGCCGGGCCGACCTGGTCCGCTGGCGACTGGCGCGCAACCGGCGCAGGCGCTTGACGAGCATCGGGTCGTGCACCAGCGCCTCGGGCCGGTCGATCAGGGCGTTGAGGGTTTGGTAGTAGCGGGTGGCGCTCATGTCGAAGAGGTCGCGGATCGCGGTCTCTTTGGCGCCGGCGTACTTCCACCACTGTCGCTCGAAGGAGAGGATCTCGCACTCGCGCTCGGTGAGCACATCGCTCGTGGTCACTCGACCGTCCGGGACGGACGCGGTAGCGCGGTCCATGGGACTCCTCCGGCTCACGACGCTGATCACAACGAGCAAACAACACGGTTGTAGTTCGCACCCATGTAAGCACAGCGGGGACGTCTCCCGACGCAGAACACGATGCGGTGACGAACCTGTGTCGAAGGTCCGTTCTCACCCGTTTCACCCGCCCCGCGTGTCACAGTCGACGGACCTACCGCTCCCCCGAAAGGGCTCTTTGTCGTGCGTCGTCCGTTCTCGTCTCTGCTCTGCGTGGGCGCGCTCGTCGCCGGCCTCGCGCCGCTGCTGAGTGTGTCCCCGGCCCATGCGGCCCCGGTTCTGGTAGCCGCCACCGGTGCGCCGGAGATCGAACTGGGCTATGACCGGCTCACGCTGCGTCGCGGAGACTCCTGGCTGCTCCGGCCCGACCTCGCCTCCGGTCCCGCGACGAGCTACCAGGACGGTGCGTCCGGTTGGGTGCCGGTCGCCGGCGACACCAACGGCGACGGCAGCGACTCGCTCAGCCTGTTCCGCCAGGGTGTGTGGCTGATCCGCGACAGCCAAGACGGCCCCGTCACGGTGCTCCGCTTCGGCCTCCCCGGGGACCTGCCGGTGCTCGGCGACTGGGACGGCGATGGGACCGATTCTGTCGGGGTGTTCCGCCGCGGTCGCTGGTACCTGCGTGACAACAGCCTGACCGGACCGACCCGCACGTTCGGCTACGGACTGGGCAGCGACCTGCCCGTCGTCGGTGACTGGAACGGCGACGGCCGTACGGACATCGCCGTTGTCCGCAACCGGGTCTGGTACCAACGCGATTCGGCGAGCGGCGGGGTCGGGCAACGCGAATTCGCTTTCGGCAACGTCGGCGACCGGCGCATCGCCGGGGACTGGGACCACGACGGCCGCGACAGCCCCGGGGTGTTCCGCGACGGCACCTGGTATCTCCGCGAAAGCAGCAACCCGTCCGCGCCGTACGCCAAGGCGTTCTTCGGCCGTGGCAGCGACACCCCCCTCGTCCGCCGAATCCCCGGCCTCGCGCCCGGCGTGACTCACCGGGTGTGGCGCGACGGCAGCGGGCCGTTCACCGCACACGTGGCGACGGTCGACCTGGCCGCGGCGTCCTCCCCGGATGCCGTGCTGGCCAGTGGCCAGCTCGCGACGCTGGAGAGCACCTCGTCGATGGCCCGGCGCTCCGGCGCCGTGCTCGCGATCAACGGCGACTACTTCCTCAGCAACGGCCGTCCGGTGCACGCGTTCGCCGAGGACGGCCGCCTCGTACAGACCCCCCAGCTGCTCGGTCGGGCGTTCGGGCTGGACAGCTCAGGCACCCGCGTCACCATGGGCTTTCCGGACGCCCGCGCCACACTGACCCTGCCGACCGCGACAGGCACCGCGACGCTCGAGATTCCGCGGTGGAATTCCGGGCGGGCCGACGCCGACAGGCTCGCGGCCTACACCTCGTTGGGCGGCACGTTGGAGACCCCGCCCGGTGGCGATTGCTACGCCGGCCTCAACGACGCGGGGCCGCGCACCGTGCACACCGACGGGGGCGTCGACAGCCCGATGACGGTCTCCGGTCAGCGGTGCGGCGGCGACCCGCCCTACGTCAGCCCGGGCACGGTGATGCTCGACGGCTCGCGGTTCAACACCTCCGGCAACGTCCTTGAGGCGTACGCCCGTCCCGGCACCGCCGCGCAGCTCACCACCAGCCTCGGCTTCCCGGGTGCCGTCGACGTGCTCGGCGGTAACCCCGTACTCATCTACAACGGGCGGCTCCAGTCCCAGGATCTCCAAGGCAGCGGCGCGTTCTTCGCTCGCCAGCCGCGGACGGCGCTGGGGATCACCGCCGACGGCCGGATGCTGCTCGTCGTCGTCGATGGTCGCCAAAGTGGCTACTCGGTCGGCATGACGCTCGGCGAGTTGGCCGAGCTGATGAATTCCCTCGGGGCGCGCAGCGCGATCAACCTCGACGGAGGCGGCTCCTCGACGATGTGGCTCAACGGTCAGCGGGTCAACCGACCCTCCGACCGTTACGAGCGTGGCGTCGGCAGTGCACTCGTGGTTCTCCCAGGCGCCGACGCCGGCCAGGACGACCTCACCGTCGCGCCGGCCGCGCCCGGCCCGCCCAAGCTCTCCCGCTCGACCACGGGAATCCCCGAACTCCCGACGTCACCGCCGCTCGTCTCACCCGTGGTCGGGGGCACACCGGTCGCGGGCTGGCGACAGGCCGCCCTGGATCCGGGCAGCATCGGCGGCCTCGCCGATGCGCTCCGTCGCCAGGGCACGCCGCTGCCCGGTGACCTCGCCCGGGCCGAGGTCGTCTACCAGCAGCGCTAGCGGCTTACGGGTAGAGACCGCGGGTGCGGTGCGCATCGGCCACCCGGCCGACGCCGATCATCTGAGCCGCGGTGCGCAGCGAGACTCCGCGCTCGACCGACAGCGCTGACACCTCGTCGTACGCCGACTCCATCAGGACCTTGAGCCGGTCGTTGACCTCGTCCTCGGACCAGAAGTAGGCCTGCAGGTCCTGCACCCACTCGAAGTACGACACGGCGACCCCGCCCGCGTTGGCCAGGATGTCGGGGACCACGACGATGCCGCGCTCCTCGAGGATCGCGTCGCCGTCGGGCGTGGTCGGTCCGTTCGCACCCTCGACGATGAAGCGGGCGCGCACCCGGTCGGCGTTCTCCTCGGAGATCACGCCTTCCAGCGCTGCCGGGACGAGCACATCGACGTCGAGCTCGATGAGCTCCTCATTGGTAATCGTGTCGGTGCCGGGGAAGCCGACAACGGTTTCCGCGCCGAGTTTGAGGTGCTTGAGCAGCGCAGCCGGGTTGAGCCCCTTGGCGTTGTAGACGCCTCCCTTCCAGTCCGAGACCGCAACGACGACACAGCCGGCGTCGTGCAGGAACTGCGCGGCCATGCCGCCGACCTTGCCGAAGCCCTGGACCGCCACCGTCGCCCCGCGGTGGTCGACGCCGGCCTCGCGTAGCGCCGAGAACGTCGCGTACATAACGCCGCGGGAGGTGGCGCCACCGCGACCGAGCGAGCCACCGATGCTGACCGGCTTGCCGGTGACGACACCCGTGACGGTGTAGCCCTTGTGGGCGGAGTAGGTGTCCATCATCCAGGCCATGGTCTGCTCGTCGGTGCCGACGTCAGGGGCCGGGATGTCCTTCTCCGGACCGATGATCGGCATGATCTCGCTGGCATAGCGCCGGGTGACTCGCTCGAGTTCGTTACGCGAGTGCAGCCGGGGGTCGATCGCCACGCCACCCTTGGCGCCGCCGTACGGAATGCCGATGAGCGCGCACTTCCACGTCATCCACATGGCGAGCGCTCTGACCTCGTCGAGGTCGGTGTGCGGGTGGAAACGGACACCGCCCTTGGCCGGACCCCGACTCAGGTTGTGTTGGACGCGGTATCCGGCCAACACCGACATCGTGCCGTCGTCGCGGCGCAGCGGGATCGCCACCTGCATGGAGCGGCGTGGGGTCGCGAGCATCTCGTGCAGCCCGTCGTCCAATCCCAGTTCGCGAGCTGCCTCGCCGAGCTGGTGCAATGCGCTGTCGAGTGCTGACATCCGGGCGGCCACGTCCGCGAGGATGCCACGTACCGGCGGGAAGTGTTTCAGTCGCGCGCGTAACCGACCGTCGCGCCGCGGGCCAGCGGCCCGAAGAGCATCATGACGAGGTCGGGCGCACGCGCTGGCGCCAACCCCAGCAGGGGCGCGACGGCGCTACCGACCAGCGCCCGCTGCGCGGCCCCGCCGAGCGCGGCTGAGCCGTCGTGGCAGTTGCCGGTCGTGACCCCCGGGCTCGCCGCTTCCTCCTTGTCGCAGTAGCCGTCCTTGGGCTCGTAATACGACGGGAACGGCACGATCGGCGGACCGGTCAGCCCGTAACAGTTGGGCCCGCGGTCATCGCCGAACACCGGCCGGTCCTGCGGCTCATAGGCGCCCTGGTCACGGACGACTTCCAGGGTGATGTGCAGGCCCGGTACCCCGCCGCCAAACGTCTTCTGGCCCAACAACTCCTGGCCAGGAAGCGTGTGCAGGATGCACGGGTACTCCGGGGCATAGCGGCGGTAGACCTCCAGGCTGGGCAGGCTGTCCGCAGCCAACCGGATCAGGCTCCGCTCGTTGATCCGCAGGAAGTCATCCGCCGACGCAGTGAAGGTCGTCGTCGTACGTAGAAACGTCGCGAGTTGAGTCCGTTGGTCCACGGTGTTGCGAGCGACGGCGGAGAAGTTGTCGAGCAGCCGCAGCAGGTCTGGTGCCGCCTTGGCGTAGTTGTCGCCGAGGTCGGCGAGCCCTCGGAAGTCCTCCATCAGATCCGGCAGCGAGGGGTTGAGCTCCCGGAAGTAGTCGGCATTGAGCGCCAGGTTGGCACCGAGGCGGTCACCGCGGCCGCGCAGCGAGCTCGACAAGGCGTTGAGCGTGAGGCTGAGTTGGGCAGGTCGCAGGCTCTGCAGCACCGGCAGGACATCGGTGAGCACCCGCTCGGTCTCGATCGCGGTGCTGCTGCGGTCCTGGGTGATGACGTCGCCGTCGCGGACGGCTCGACCGGGTCCGCCCTCCGGGAGGATGAGGGTGACCTCTTTTTCACCGAAGAGTGTCTTGGGCAGCAGCCGCGCGCTGACGTCGACGGGCACCTGCCCGGCGAGGTCTGTGTCGAGGGCGAGGTCGATCGTGGCGCCGTTACCGTTGCTGCGGACCGAGCGCACCTCGCCGACGACGATGCCGCGCAGTTTGACGTCGCCATGGACGGACAGCTGGTTGCCGATGCGGTCGGTTTTGAGCGCGACATGGACGACGTTGGTAAACGCCTTGGTGTAAATCCCGACGCTAAGGGAGACCAGCAAGGCGATCACGGTCAGAAAAGCGACCCCGACGAGATAACGCTGCGCCTGAGCGCGACCGTGCACGATCGGAGCGGGCATGCGCCATTGTGACGCACGTCTCTAGGGGCGACCACTGACCGGCACGGTGAAGCGCACGATGGCGCCGCCGCCCTCACGGTTAGCCGCTGAGACCGTGCCGCCCTGGGCTTGGACGAGCTGCCGGACGATGTAGAGGCCGAGCCCTACTCCGCCGTACTCGCGGGTATTGGCCGGACCGCCTTGAGAGAAGGGCGTGAAGAGCGTCCCCTCCCGACCGACCGGCACGCCGACCCCGCGGTCCGCGACCTCGACGGCGATGAGCGAACCCTGGGCCCGCGCGGTGATCGTGACCTCGCCGCCGCCGGGGCTGTACTTGATCGCGTTCTCGATCAGCTGACCCAAGACGTTCTCGGTGTTGCGTGGCTGTCCCAGGGCCTCGGGCAGGTCGGGCGCGAGATCGGCGACGACCTCGTGCCGGTCCGAGAGCCGGGCGTAGGTGCTTACGGCGTTGCCCACGACCTCGCGCAGGTCGTACGGCAGAGGCTCGGGGGTGTGCGCCTGCGACCCCGCGCGGGCCCCCATGAGCAGATGCTCGGTGAGGTCGACCAGAGCGTCAGTCTGCCGGTCGACCGTCGCTAGCGCCTCGCGCCGGGCGGGCTCGGCCAGGTCGTCCCACCGCCGGGTGAGCAGCGTGACGTAGCCCTTGATCGCGGTCAGCGGCGTACGCAATTCGTGGCTGGTGGTGGCGAGAAAAAGGTCCTTGGCCTCATCCAGGGCGCGCTGGCGACTCGTGTCGTGCAGGGCGACCACCCGCTCGCCCGTGTCGCGCAGGGAGGCCGCGGTCGCCTCCACCCAGCGACCGGGAGCGACCTCCTGCGTGAGTGGCTGTCCGAGCGGGGCGATCTGCACCGGCGCCGGCGCTCCGATGAGGTCGGCGAGCGGCCGTCCAAGCAGGTAGGAGGCGGCGGTGTTGGCACTGATGAGCGTGCCCTCGGCGTCGAGCACCAGCACGCCGTCGGTGAGGACGTCGACGACGTCCTGCTCGTGGCCACGCTGGCGGACGACCTCGCCGTGGGTGGCCGCATTGACCAGGGCAGCGAAGCCCTGCGCCCCCAGCAGCCGCAGAACATCCTCGTCTGCGGTAGTGACCTCGTCCGGCTCTCGATCGAGGAGAACGGTCAGACCGCCGACGACCTCGGGGAAGCCGCAGGCGACGGTCACCCCGGAACGACCCACCTGCACCGGGTGGAGGGACATGTGGCCGGGCGTCGTGACGACTCCGCGCTCCGAGGCGACGGCGAGCCCTAACCAGGTGCCCTCGATCAGCACCCGACGACCGACCAAGTCCTGCGGAAGACCTACGGCGGCCGTGATCGTCGCGTGATCGCCTTCGACTTCGGCGAAGAGGGCGGCCGTGCCGCCGAGCACGGCGACGGCCGCGTCCACCATCCGCCGGGCTACGGCGGCTCCGTCCAGGTCGCTGCCGAGCCCCGTGGTCGTCGACGCCAGCCGCTCCAGTACGTCGAGCCGGTCGCGCAGCTGCTTCTGGCTAGCGTCGAGCCGACGCACCTGCCCGGCCAGCACTTCACCGACGAGTACGCAGACCGGGATCGCGACCGTGACCGACGGGATCGCGGCCGAGGGTGCGTCGGTGTCGCCAAGGAACGGCAGCAGGTAGGCAGCTGTGGCGACCGGCGCCAGCCAGTACGAGGTCCGAGGCGGCTGGCCGATACCCACCCACACAAAGACGACGACGTAGTAGACGGCATAACTGAAGTCGCTCACCCCGCCGAACTCATTGCCGAGCGCAATCAGGGCAAAGGCGGCCAGCGCGAGAACGAGGGGGGCGCGGACGTGCATGCGATGCCAAGGCAGAAACAGGCTGACGCCCCCGAGCACGCAGGCGACGATGCCCACGCTGTTGAGGACCGCGATGTTGAGGTTGCCAGCGCCGGGCAGGTAGTTGTTGACCAGGGTGAAGACACCGGCCGCGAGCAGCAGCCGCCCGGCTTGCGCACCGGACGTGGTGCGCGCACGGGAGGCCATTCGGGCAGTATCCGGTCTATCGACGCATTGCAGGTCCGAATCGCCAGAACTGCTCACGGGCCGCGCGACAGATCGACCGTCGGCTAGCGTCGGCGCCACCGAGAGAGGAGCCCGCTGTGCCTGTTCGGCTTCTCCGCGGGTGGCTCCTGGCGCTGGTTGTTTCGCTGGTTCTGGCGCTGCCGTTCGCGGCCAGCCCCTCCGCCGGGGCGCTCGTCGGTTGCCTCGTGGTCGTGGTGGCTGTGGCCTTTCTGGGCCGCGGCAGCGACCGCGCATGGCTCCGCGTCGCGCCGGCCCGCCGCGTTCCCGCCGCACTCGGTGCGCACCCGGTCGTACGCCAATCGCAGCCGACAGCACCGGGGCGGACGCAGGCACGTGCGCCTGGACGGATGTCCGGCGCACCGCTGTCTGCTTGAGCCACAGCTCACCGGGTTGACAGGGCGCGCCCTCCGCCGTCCTGTCCGCCCGTCTCCGGGAGCCCCCTCATGTCACCGCTCACCCTGCTCGACCCGATCGTCCACGTCCTGTACGACGTCCTGC
>JBKJLP010000516.1:0-4419 GCA_046596735.1 Mycobacteriales bacterium
ACCGACGAGGTCCAGGGCGCGCGCGCCGGTGTTGGTGACCGCGGCCGACACCATCGGCAGGCCAGCGGTGGTGCGCCCGGCCTGCAAGCTGTCGATCCGGAAGTCGGAGGGCTTCTCGCCCCCGAGGCCGACGTCGAGGTAGACGCGGATGCCGGCCCGACTGCGCGCGACCACAGGTCCTCCGCGGGCGCCGGTGACCTCAGCGAAGATGGCGCCGTACTGCTCCCCGGCGGCCGCGTCGCGCGGGATGGCAAAGATCGCCGTCGCGACGCCGAGGGCGCCAGCGGCGAGGGTGAGCGTCGGCGGATCGACCGTGATGGCGCGGCTCACGTCATTGGCCACGTCCGCCGTACTCAGCGCGAACTGGCCGTCCTGCACCCGCGCTGCCCCGGCGTACAACCGAGCGGTCACCGCCGCGCCGGTGCCGTTGCAGACCTGGAAGGTGCGGCGAAACGAGGCACCCGGGGCGACGTGGTCGATGACGTACGACCGCGCCCGTGGGTCGTCGGCGCGTTCGCTGGGGAACTGCAGCAGCCCGACGCCGATCCCCGGCGGGCACCGGGGGCTGGGCGTCGGACTTGCGGCGAGCGCCGGCGCCGCACCCAGGGTCAGCAGGGCGACGGCGACGAGCGCGCGGCGGGCCGAGCCGGCGCTAGGCAACGCTCTGGGTGACGGTGCCGGTGTAGACCCCGGTCGTCTTGCCCGTGGTCGGGATGCTCAGCGTCGCCGTGTAGAGGGTGGTGTTGACGTTGGTACGACTGGTCGCCGTGACAAAGCTCGCGGGCGTGCCAGAGAGCGTGAGCCGGCTCGACGAGGTGTAGGGCGAGGAGATCGACACGGTGCCCAGCACGTCGGGCAGGACGGTGCCCGTGTAGGCGGTGATGGTGCCCGCCCCGATCGTGCCGGCAGCGCCGGGCGTCGTGGCGCCGGCCAGCGTCAGATCGGTCGAGCTGATCGAGACCCCCCAGCCGGTGCCGGACAGGCGGGTGTCGGTGACGGTCGTGGCGATCGTGGCGCTGGCCGGTGCACCCGGCACGACCACCGCCGTCGGAGCGGCGATGGCGAGGGTCTCGACGCTTACCCCCACCGGCAACGTGACGAGGGTGTCAGCAGCGAGAGCCGGGGTGGCCGCGGCGGCAAGCCCAGCAGCGGCCAGGGCAGCGGCGAGAGCGAGGGCGGCAGGCTTGCGCATGAAGGGCTCCTTGGTAACAGGGCGTCAGTCATCACTCGTTGTGACTAGTAGGGGGATCGGCACCTAGGCCACAAAGCGACATGGCTCATCGTGATCAGATCCCGCTCGCCCGAACGGCGCAGTGGCAGGCTGGCCCATATGAGCCGCGCCCTCGTCGTCAAGGTGACCGCCGGTGCTGACGCACCCGAGCGGTGCGCGCAAGCCTTCACGGTGGCCTCGGTGGCGCTCCTTTCAGGGGCGGACGTGTCGCTGTGGCTCACCGGTGAAGCTGCGTGGTTCGCGCTACCGGGCCGGGCCGAGGAGTTCGCGCTTCCGCACAGCGCGCCGCTCGCCGATCTGCGCGACGCGCTGCTGGCCGGCGGCACGGTGACGCTGTGCTCGCAGTGTGCGATGCGACGGGACATCACCGAAGCGGACGTGCTGCCGGGGGTGCGCCTGGCCGGAGCGGCTGCGTTCGTGGCCGAGGCGATGGCGGACGGCGCGCAGGCGCTGGTCTACTGAGCCCTGACGCGACCGCGGGCCTTGCGACGGCTGCTGGTCAGCCCGACGGCGAGGAGTAGCAGCACGAGCAGGCCGATCAGGCCGCCGGCAATCGGGAGCAGGATCTTGTGGTCCTTGGCGAACGGAACCGCGTCCGCCTGAACCGGGAGCGCCTGCGCACCGGCCGCGTCCGGGAACGTGATGGTCGCCGTCGCGGAGCGGCTCAGTCGGCCACTGCGCAAGGCGATCCTGGCCAACCACGGGCCCGCCGGAAGCGCCTTGTCCAAGACGATCGTCACCGGCTCGGTCTGCCCGAGGCCCAGCGTCGTGCCCAGCTTCGCGTCGAACGGGCCAGCCGACAGACCACCCGGCCCGTCGCTCAGCTTCAGGTCGCCCCGCATGTCGAGAGCCCGCCCGCCGGTGTTGTGCACCTTGGCGAGCACCTGCGGACGCCCGTCCTTGCTCCGGCCAGCCGTGAGGGTGTCGATGGTGAAGTCGCTCGGCGGTTCGCCGCCCGGACCGACCGAAAGGTAGACGCGGACCCCCACCCGGTTGACCTGGGAGACGCCACCCGAGGTTGAGGGGGGTGGCTCAGCCCAGATGACTCCGTAGCGCTCGCCGGCGCTGGCATTGGGCGGGATGGCGATCTGCACCGAGAGCTTGGATCGGCCGGCCGCGGGCACCTGCACCGAAGGAGTACTCACCTGGGCCCAGGTCGGCAGATCACCCGAACCGGCACCGGGGTCGCCGATGAAGTCCCCGCTCGAGACCGTCGCGCTTCCGACGTAGACCCGAACGGCGAGCGCGCGGTCTGCATCGTTGATGACCTCGAGGTTGCGCGTGATCGTCGTACCGGGCAAGAGGTGGTCGACGATGCTGGCCACCGCCCGCGGATCGTCGCGCCGGCTGACCGGCGCGTCGAGCAGCCGAATCCCCAGGCCGCCCCCTTCCACCGCCAGCGGGCTCGTTGGGGGTCCGGCAAACGCAAGCGGAACGGCCGCCCCCGTCAGGATGACAAGGGCGACCGTTCCGGTCAGCAGAGTGCTAAAGCGCATACGTCAACTTACGGTGGTCAGGGAGTGCGTGACCGTGCCCTGGTAGGTGCCGGCGATCTGACCGCTGAGCAGCGTGAAGACCATCGTCGGGTTCCAGGTGACCGTCTTGCTGCCCGAGCCGGCGAACGCACCGGCCTGCTGCGGCGTGCCCAGTGCCGTCGCCGCGAGCGGGGTGAACGTTCCCGTGCCCGCTCCGGTAGCAGTGGCGGCACCCGAGGCGTAGGTGATGCTGGTGGTCGGGACGGTCTGGCTGGCGACGCTCGAGCTCCCGCCGACCAGGGTGAAGGCCGTGCTGGCTACAGACACGGTCCAGGACGTGACGAGGGCGGCGCGGCTGTCGGTGACCGTGATCGATCCCAGCGAGCCGCTGACGGTGGTCGAACCCGCAGTTGCTGAGCCGATGGCCACCGGGGTGGTGGACCCGTCCGGTACGGACATGGTGATCGCGTTGGCCGCTCCGGTCAGGCTGAACGTCGCCACGGTGTCCGCGGCGAAGGCGGCGGGCGCCGCCAGGCCGAGTCCGGCCACCGTGGCAGAGAAGATCAGGCTCAGGGTCAGGAGCTTGGAGCCGCGCATGTGATTCCTCCGTTGACAGGGCCCTCTCAAGCGGGCCGCTTTGCAGTACCTCGTCTTTCGACCGCCCACCGCCGTTTGGACATGACTATCAGTAACCATCTTCCCACTACGCCGCTTGGCGCAGCGGGCGCCGCAGGTGGGTGGTTTGGCGGCGAAATGAGCGTGAAAACCCTTACTTATGCCGAATATCGAGAACGGCCGCGCCCCGTAGGCAACCACCTTTGCCAGCGCCCCTGACGCACCGAGCCCGGCCCCGGATTCCGGGGTCGGGCTCGGGAGTACGCCACGTGCCGGCTTAGGGGACCTCGACGGAGGTCTGGACGGCCTGGCCGCGTACCGCGGACACCGCCGTGTCGACGGACGCGCCACCGCTCGCCAGCGTGCGCAGCGTCCAGTCACCCGGGGCGGCATAGAACCGGAACGCACCGGTCGCCGAGGTCTGCACCTCAGCGGTGAACTCACCGGTGCCGTCGAGCAGTCGTACGTAGGCACCCGGCAGCGGTGCGCCGCCGCGAGAAACGATGCCTTGCAGCACCGCCTCGTCGCCGACGTCCTGCGTGCTGAGCTCCTGAGCCGGGGCGCCGCACATCAGACGTCCTTCTCGACCGGCACGCCGACCAGGGAGCCGTACTCCGTCCACGAACCGTCGTAGTTCTTGACGTTCTTCTCGCCGAGCAGCTCGTGCAGGGCGAACCACGTGTGGCTCGACCGCTCCCCGATGCGGCAGTAGGCAATGGTCTGCTTCGACGTATCCAGATCCTTGTAGAGCTCGCGGAGTTCCTCATCGGACCGGAACGTGCCGTCGTCGTTGGCCGCTTTGCTCCACGGGACGTTGAGCGCGGTCGGGATGTGACCGGCCCGCTGGCTCTGCTCCTGCGGCAGGTGCGCCGGCGCGAGCAGCTTGCCGCTGAACTCGTCCGGGCTGCGGACGTCGATGAGGTTCTTCTTACCGATCGCGGCGATGGTCTCGTCGCGGAAGGCGCGGATCAACGTGTTCTGCTCCTGGGCCACGTAGGACGTCTTGTCGCGGGTCGTCTCGTCGGTCGTCAGCGCGCGCCCGTCGAGCTCCCACTTCTTGCGCCCACCGTCGAGCAGCTTGACGTCGGCGTGGCCGTA
>JBKJLP010000056.1:0-12217 GCA_046596735.1 Mycobacteriales bacterium
GCACAACGTGACCGTCTGGGGACAGTGGCACCCCTACCAGCTCTCCAACGGAGAGAACTGGGACGCGATCAGCGAGCGCGAGGGCACCAAGCTGGTGGAGGCCGTCGACCGGGTCGCCCCGGGGTTCGCGAGCAGCGTCGAGCACATGCACGTGCAAACGCCCTTGGACCTCGAACGAGAGCTCGGGCTACGCAACGGCCAGGTGATGCACGTCGAGATGGCCTTCGACCAGATGTTCCTGTGGCGGCCGATGCCGGAGCTGGCCGGCTATCGCGTGAAGACCCTGCCCGGCCTGTACCTGTGCGGCGCGTCGACGCACCCCGGCGGTGGGGTCTTCGGTGCCAGCGGCCGGTCCGCGGCAGGCGTCGTACTGGCCGACCGCAACCCGTCATTGCTGAGGAAGGTGCTGCGCCGTGCGTGAGCTCTACGAGGTGCTGCTTATCGACGGCGAGGCGCGCTGGCACGCCGGCTGGGTGATCGAGGACGACCTCGACCTGCTGCTCCACATCGGCAAGGCGATCCCGGTGTGGACAACGCGCGCCGGCCTCGAGCATCACGCGCAGGAGCACGGCTACGAGCTCCTGGACGACCTGCCGGACGAGGTCGACCTCGACCTCGGCGGGTGGTTGTCGAGCGGTGCGCCGCAACCGTCGACGGCAGAGGTGTCCGAGCTGTGGCACCTGCTGATCGACGACCCGGCGGCCGGCGGACCGCTCGCCGCCCTCGAGGATGAGTACGACGACCTCACCGACGACGAGCCCGACTGGTTCGCGCGGCACGGCGAGACGTCCCGTCGGGCGCTCGCCGCAGCGGTCGGCAAGCTGCGCGCGACGTTCCGGCCGGTGTGACGGGCAACCCTAGGCTCGCGGTGTGACATCGGTGGGAGTGCGCATCCCGGTGGTCCTCGCCGCCGCCACGGTGCTGCTGCAGATCGCCTACCCGCTCGTGCACGGCCATCCGCGCGATGTCCTCACGGTCGTCACCGTGGTCGCGTTCTTCCTGGCCAGCGTCTCGCATGCCGCCGTCCACCGCGGCCTGCGCTGGGCAGCGGTCTTCGTGCTCGTGACGGCGGGCACCGGGCTCGTGGCGGAGGCTGTGGGTACGGCGACCGGCATCCCGTTCGGGGACTACTCCTATGCCGACTCCCTCGGCGCCAAGGCCTTCGGAGTGCCGGTGGTCATCCCGCTCGCTTGGTCGATGATGGCCTACCCCTGCCTGCTGGTCGGCCAGGCTCTCGGGCGGACGCAACTGCGAGCCGGACTCATCGGCGGATGGGCTCTGGCGTCCTGGGACCTCTTCCTCGACCCGCAGATGGTCGAGGCTGGCCACTGGCGCTGGGCCGACGTCCGGGTGGCCCTGCCGGGCGCGCCAGACATCCCGATCTCCAACTACGTCGGCTGGCTGGCCGTTGCGGTCCTCATGGTCGGCGTGTTGCAACTGCTGCCGCGACGAGACGCCGATGACCGCCAGCCGGCCGCGCTGTTCCTGTGGACCTACGGGTCGTCCGTGTTGGCCAACGCGGCCTTCTTTGGTCGACCGCTCACCGCGCTCGTCGGCGGAATGGGCATGGGCCTCGTAGCGATCCCCTACGCCAGGGCGCTACGTCGATGAAGCTGATCGCGCTGGCCGTTGCCGCGCTGACCGCGCACAGCCTGGTCAATAGCCGCGTGCTCCGCCGACCCGGGGCCGCCGCAGACACCGCACTCACGAGCGTCCTCCTGCCGCTGCGCAACGAAGCGCACCGCGTCGAGTCCTGCCTGACAGCCCTGCTGCGTAACGACTTCCATGAGCTGCTCATCCTCGATGACGATTCCACCGACGGAACCGCAGACGTCGTACGAAGGGTCACGGGGCACGACTCGCGGGTCCGGCTGCTGGCGGGGCGCCCCTTGGCCGCTGGCTGGCTGGGAAAGCCGCATGCCTGTCAGCAATTGGCCGACGCCGCTGACACCGCCAGCACGTCGCTCGTGTTCGTCGACGCCGACGTCGTCCTCGCCCCTCACGCGATCGGCGCCACCGTCGGGATGCTCAGCGACCTGGATCTGGTCTCGCCCTACCCACGACAGGAGACTCCCGGCCCGACCCGCCTGGTGCAGCCGCTGCTGCAGTGGTCGTGGTTGACGTTCCTGCCGCTGCGGCTCGCCGAGCGCTCACCGCGCGCGTCTCTGTCGGCGGCTAACGGCCAAGTGCTGGCGGTCCGGCGCGCGACCTACGACCGGGCAGGTGGTCACGGAGCCGTCCGGGCCGAGGTCGTCGAGGACGTCGCCCTGCTGCGCGCTATCAAGCGCGTTGGAGGCAGCGGTGGCGTCGCTGACGGCACCGACCTCGCGACAACCCGGATGTACGACACCTGGGACGAGCTCGTCGAGGGCTACACGAAGTCAGCCTGGACCCTGCCGGTACCGGCCACGGGTCTGCTTGCCGCGCTCTACGTACTCCCGGCCGTGGCGGCGCTCCGCGGGTCAAGATGGGGCCAGATCGCCTACGCGGCAGGGGTTTGCGGCCGAGTAATCAGCGCTCAACGGACCGGCGGCCGGGCCTGGCCTGACGCCTTCGCTCACCCCGTCTCGGTCACTCTGCTGATCTGGCTAACGATGCGCTCGCACCTGGCCCGTCGGCGTGGCACCCTCACCTGGAAGGGCCGCGGGCTGTGAGTCGCATTGTCGTCATTGGCGCAGGGGTTGGCGGCCTGGCCGCTGCGGCTCGCGTGGCCCACCTCGGCCATGAGGTCACCGTCTGCGAGTCACAGCCGCACATCGGAGGCAAACTCGGACTGTACGAGCGCGACGGTTTCCGCTTCGACACTGGCCCCTCGTTGATCACCATGCCGCAGGTCTTGCGCGACACGTTCGAGGGGACCGGTGGTTGGCCGGAGGGACTCTCTCTGACGCGACTCGACCCGATCGCCCGTTACCGCTTCGCCGACGGAACGACGTTCGACGCGACCGACGACCTCAACCACTTCTGCACCCGCCTCGATGAGACCCTCGGCGCAGGCAACGGCGACGACTGGCGCCGGTTCACCGAACGGGCCGAACGGATCTGGCAGGCGACTCGCGAGCCGTTCCTCGAGTCACCCCTGGATGGCGTCCGCACCATGGCGCGCCTCGCCCTCACGCAGCCCCGCGACATCGCCGCGATCGCACCGGGGCGCAGCCTGCGTTCGCTGGGCCGGCGCTATCTCCGCGACCCACGGCTGCGGATGTTCCTCGACCGCTATGCGACCTACACCGGGTCCGACCCGCGTCGAGCACCCGCAGCACTGGCCGTCGTGCCCTACGTCGAGCAAACCTTCGGGGGTTGGTACATCCCCGGCGGACTCCGCACCCTCGGCGAAGCCCTGCACCAGCGGGCGGTCACCTGCGGGGCCACCGTGCTGGTCAACACCGAGGTGACCGAAATCAGCACCACCGGCGGTCGCGCAGACGGCGTCGTCCTCGCCGACGGCACGCGCTTGCCAGCCGATGTCGTCGTCGCCAACGCTGACGCGGCCACCGTCTACGGATCACTCGTCGGTAGCCCCCAGGCAGCGCGCCGGCTGGCTCGCGCGACTCCTTCATTGGCCGGCTTCGTGCTGCTGCTCGCCGTGCGCGGCCGCACTCCTGACCTCGCCCACCACAACGTGCTGTTCCCGGCCGACTACGACGCCGAGTTCGACGACGTCTTCGGCGCTCAAGCCCAGCCCGTACGCGATCCGACCCTCTACATCAGTGCACCGGACGATCCGGCCGTACACCCGGAGGGGCACGAGGCGTGGTTCGTGCTCGTCAACGCTCCCCGCCACGGCACCGGGCCGGGAGCCATCGACTGGCGCGCACCCGGCGTCGTGGACACCTACCGGGAGCATCTGCTCCATCGGCTCGAGGCGCGCGGCCTAGCAGTACGCGAGCGCCTGCTGTGGTCCCACGCGGTCAGTCCCGCGGATCTCCAGGACCAGACCGGAGCGGTCGGCGGGGCGATCTACGGCACCTCCAGCAATGGGGCGGCGGCGGCCTTCCTGCGCCCGGCCAACCGCTCCCCTGTCGACGGCCTCTATCTCGTCGGCGGCTCGTCACACCCCGGCGGCGGGCTACCCCTGGTGGCGCTCTCCGCGAAGATCGTGGCCGGCCTGATCGGACCAGCCTGAACCGCTAGGTTCGGAGCCATGTCCCAGGAGCGGTTCGAGGCGATCATCACCGAGAGCATCGGCGGCCCGGTCAGCGTCGGCGTGATGTTTGGCGGGCGTGGCCTCCGCACGGGCAAGCGGTTTTTCGCGGTCTGGTGGGGCGATCGATTGATCGTGAAACTGCCGCCGCAGGCCATCGAGACACTCGAGGCGGCCGGGCATGGCACGGAATACCTCGCCAAGGGCAACCGCCCGATGAAGGACTGGGCGCAACTCGAGGACTCTGCGGACTGGTCGTTGGTGTGCGACCAAGCACGGGCGTACGTCGAGTCGACCTGACGGTCAGTCGCCTGCGACCTGCGGAACTTCGCAGCCGCCCGGACCGCAGACCTGCCCATCGGCGTCGAGATCGGTGAAGACCTCCACCGGCGTAGTGAGCTCCCACGCCTTCTCCAGCGCCCGCAGCATGGTGGCTGGTGGCTGCGCACCGGGGACCGCAACACGGCCACCCATCACGAAAAAGGGCACCCCGCTACAACCCAACTCCATCGCTCGCTGCTCGTCGTCGCGCACGGCCACGGCGTAGGCATCCGACGCCAGCACCTGGCGCACCTCGGCCTCGTCGAGCCCGGCGTCGACGGCGAGCCGGGTGATGTCCTCGTGTTCGCCGATGGCCGCGCCTTCAGCGAGGTAGCCGCGCAGGAACCGTTCCTTCACGACGCCCTGCAAACCGCGGTCCTGAGCGAGGTGGACGACGCGGTGCGCGTCGAAGGTGTTGCCCGGCTTGATGTTCGAGAAATCCAGGGTTACGCCGGCTGCCTTTCCGGTGGCCACCATCGTGGCGATCATCCCCTGCGCACCCGCCGTGCTGGCGCCGTACTTGCGCCCCAGCAGCTCGGCATAGTCGCCCTCCTTGACGGCGGGGGCACCAGGGTCGAGCTCGAAGCTGTGCCAGACCACCTCGACCGAGTGGGCGAACTCCGCAAGTGCGATGTCGAAGTTGGCCTTGCCTACGAGACACCAGGGGCAGGCGATGTCGGACCAGATGTCGATGCGCATACCTGTCACAAGCCGCCAGGCGTTGCGGTCCTTCCCGTCGATCAGGCGTCGGCGGGCAGGGCAAGCAACTGACGGCGGACGGTCACGCCGAGCTGGCCGATGGAGACCACCGTCATCGCCAGCAGCAAGCCAGGTCCGATCACCGGCAGCACGTTGGCGAGCCCCAGGAAGACGCCGCTGAAGTGGATCGACGGCGAGAGCAGGATCACCCGGGTCGGCCGTTCGGCCATGGTGATTCGGCCAACCTCGTCGCCCCCGGCATTGCCAGCCCGGGCGCGGAGGTACTCCATCAGGAAGAAGGCGAAACCGCAGGCCACGGCAAGCCACACCGGACAGCCCACCAGCACGACCGCCACGAGATAGATCGAGTCGTTGACCCGGTCCACCACGCTGTCGAGCACATAGCCCCACTTAGTGGTGCGCTCCTCGAGCACCGCGACGCACCCGTCGAGAGTGTCGAAGAGCCCGCTCGCCACCATCACCCAGCCGGCCGCGATCCACCAACGCCCGCCGATGTCGGACAGCACCAGCACCAGGCCCGCGAGCCAGATCGACGAGATCGTGACCACGTCGGGCTGGACACCGATCCGGGCCAACGGCCGGGCGATGGCGTGGACCATGGTCAGCCAGCCGCGTAGCCACGCACTCCCCGTACGCGGGTCGTAGCCGCCGTGCAGCTCCTGCCAGCGGTCGAAGTAGCCATCCCTGTCGGCCGGCTCGAAGCCCGGCTTGCGGGCAGTGACCAGCGCCAGCACGACGAGAGCCACGCCCGCGAACGCAAGGACCAACAGACCGACCATGCGAGCAGGCTAGATCGCGTACGCGCGACTAGCGCGGCAGAGCGCTGAGCTGGAGTCGATCCCAGATCTCGCGGGTCGCCGTGGAGCGGTTGAGGGTGATGAAGTGCAGGCCAGGGGCGCCCTCGGTCAGCAACCGGTCACACATGGTGGTCGCCCAGTCGATCCCGATCTCACGAACGGCGGTCGGGTCGTCCTCGACCGCGCGTAGCCGATCAGCCAACTCCGCTGGGAACGCCGCTCCCGAGAGCACGGCGAAGCGTTCGATCTGCTTGACGTTGGTCACCGGCATGATCCCGGGCACGATCGGTACGTCGCAGCCGTGCGAAGCCACCCGGTCGCGCAGTCTCAGCCAGTCGTCGACGTAGAAGAACATCTGGGTGATCGCAAAATCGGCGCCGGCCCGGCACTTCTGCACGAGGAACTTGGCGTCGGTGTCATGGTCGGGCGAACGCGGGTGCTTCTCGGGAAACGCCGCGACGCCGACCGTGAAGTCGCCTGAGGTCTTGATGAGGCGTACGAGTTCCTCGGCGTATTCCAACCCCTCACCGTGCTTGACCCACTCGGCCCGGGGGTCGCCGGGCGGATCGCCACGTAGCGCCAGAACGTTGTGCACGCCGGCGCCGGCGTACTGACCAATGACCCGACGGAGTTCGGCGACCGAGTGATCGACAGCGGTCAGGTGGGCCATCGGCAACAGCGTCGTTTCGGTGCCGATGCGTTCGGTGATGTCGACCGTGCGGTCCCGGGTAGAACCACCCGCGCCATAGGTGATGGACACGTAACTGGGGCGCAGCGACTCGAGTTCTCGCAGCGCCTGCCAGAGCTGCCGCTCACCGGCGTCGTCTTTCGGCGGGAAGAACTCGAAAGAAAAGATGGGCTCGCCCGTAGCCAGCAGGTCACGGATCGATCGGCTCGCCATGACATGAGGCTAGCGGCGCTCGGCTCGCGCGACGGCGCATCCAGGCTTAGCCTCCGGGATCATGATCTCTGCCCCGCTCGACCGTGCAGACCTGCGTGGCCGGGTCCATAAGGCCCTCGCTGCTTTCCTGTCCGGTCAAGCGCCGCGACTTGAGGCTGTCGCCGAGACGCTCGGACCCGTGCAGGAAGCGCTCTCGGACTTCCTGCTCACCGGCGGGAAGCGCCTGCGGCCCGCCTTCTGCTACTGGGGATTTCGCGCGGCCGGCGGCCAGGACAGCGACGAGGCGATCGCCGCATCCGCCTCCCTCGAGCTGCTGCAGGCCTGCGCGCTCATCCACGACGACGTCATGGACGGCAGCGACACCCGGCGCGGCCAGCCGGCGATGCACCGGCGCTTCGCGGGGTTGCACCGCAGCAGCGGCTGGCAGGGGGACCCGGAGGCCTTCGGCATGTCGGCCGCGGTTCTGCTCGGCGACCTTTGCCTGATCTGGGCCGATGAGCTGCTCAACACCTCAGGTATGCCGACCGACGCGCTGCTGCGCGCCCAGCCGGTGTACGACGAGATGCGGGTCGAGCTGATGGCTGGGCAATACCTGGACCTGCTTGAGCAGGCCATGGGCGGCGGCACGGTCGACAGCGCCCTGCGGGTCGCGCGTTACAAGTCCGCGAAGTACACGATCGAGAAGCCCCTGCACATGGGTGCCGTGCTGGCTGGCGGCGATGACGGGCTGCTCGCCGCTCTCACCGCGTACGGGCTGCCGCTGGGCGAGGCGTTCCAGTTGCGCGACGACGTGCTCGGGGTCTTCGGGGACCCGAGCGAGACGGGCAAGCCCGCAGGCGACGACCTACGCGAGGGCAAGCGCACGGCGCTCGTCGCGATGGCGTTGACCGAGGCAACGTCGGCGCAGGCGGCTGTCGTGCGCCAGCACCTCGGCGACCCGCACCTCGGCCAGCCAGGCGTGGCGCTGCTGCGTGAGGTGATCGTCGAAACAGGCTCTCTGCGCCGCGTCGAGGCACTGATCAAGGACCTGCTCGCTCAGTCTCAGGCGGGCCTGACCACGGCGCGGATCGACGGTGACGCCCGCGAGGTCCTGGAGAGCCTCGCGGTAGCCGCGACGAGCCGGACGGTCTGACCGGTCTTAGGCTGGACCCGATGAGTACTCCGACCTTGGCTGCGAACGACCCCTGTTGGTGCGGCAGTGGCCGCCGCTACAAGCGGTGCCACCGCCTGGCTGACATCGCGCCGGAGCGAGTCGAGGCCGACGTTGCCCGCCGCATCGCCGCCGAACTCAAGGCCACCAAGTACGTCACCGCCGGGACCCTGTCACCTCGCCGGGACGTGCCTGCCGAGATCCCCCGCCCGTCCTACGCGCACGACAAGCACGGGCGACCCCGCGACCGCGAGTCGGGCAAACCCAAGACGGCCGAAGAGATTGCACTCATGCGCAAAGCTGGACGGGCGGCCGCCGAAGTGCTCGCCACGGTCGGTGCCGCGATCCGGCCGGGCATCACGACCGACGAACTCGACGCCATCGCACACGCCGAGTGCATCAAGCGAGGTGGCTACCCCTCACCCCTCGGTTACAACGGCTTTCCCAAGTCGCTGTGCACCAGCGTCAACGAGGTCATCTGCCACGGCATCCCCGACTCGACCGTGCTCAAGGACGGCGACATCGTCAACTGCGATGTGACGATCTACCTCGACGGTGTGCACGGCGACACCAACGCGACATTCTTCGTCGGCGAGGTCGATGACGAGTCACGCCGCCTGGTCGAGGTCACCCGCGAGTGCCTGGACATCGGCATCGCCGCGGTCAAGCCCGGCGGCACGATCCGCGACATCGGGCGGGCCATCCAGTCCCACGCCGAGGGCAACGGCTACGGCGTCGTACGCGCCTTTGTGGGCCATGGAATCGGCCGGTCGTTCCACAGCGATCCGCAGGTTTACCACTACGACAACCCGGCCGCGAAGCACCGCATCGAGGCCGGCATGACCTTCACGATCGAGCCGATGATCACGATCGGCGATTGGCATCACGAGATGTGGGACGACGACTGGACTGCCGTTACCGCAGACCGCTCACGTACGGCCCAGTTCGAGCACACGCTGCTGGTCACCGAGACCGGAGCGGAGATCCTCACCACCTGCTGACGTTCAGGCAGAAGCCTGGGTCAGTCGGGTGATCTCTTCGTGAGTGAGGTCCAGTGAGGCCACGCCCAGCAGGCTGGGCAACTGCTCGAGGTTGCGGGCGCTGGCGATCGGCGCGGTCACGGTGAACTGGGCAGCGAGCCAGGCGAGTGCCACCGTCGCGAGCGGGGCGTCGTGCGCCGCCGCCACCTCGTCCAGGACGGACAGCACCCGCTGACCTCGATCGTCCAGGTATCGACGGGCGCCACCCGAACGCGGGCTGTCGACAGGGCCGCCGCCCGTGCGGTACTTGCCGGTGAGGAAACCGCTGGCCAGACCGGAATACGGAAACGACGCCAGACCATGCGCGGCGACAACGTCGGCGTACGCACCCTCGTAGTCCGACCGTGCCACCAGGTTGTAGCGGTCCTGCACGGCGACGTAGCGCACGAAGCCCTCGGCGTCGCTGACCTTGAGCGCCTGCTCGAGCCGGTTCGCCGAGAAATTAGAGGCGGCGATGGCGCGCACCTTGCCAGCCCTGACGAGTTCATCGAACGCAGCTAGCGTCTCTTCCATCGGCGTCGACGCGTCGTCCTCGTGGGCGTAGTAGAGGTCGATGACATCGGTCTGCAGCCGCTGCAGAGAGGCGTCGCAGGCGCGCCGGATCGTGTCTGCCGCCAGACCGCCCAGGTCTGGGTGCTTGGCGACCTTCGTCGCGATGACCACCTGGTCGCGAGTGCCCCTGGCCTTCATCCAGGTGCCGAGGATCGTTTCGGACTCGCCGCCGGCGTGCCCGTCCACCCACGCCGAGTAGACGTCAGCGGTGTCGACGAATCGCCCGCCACCGGCGAGGAACCCGTCAAGTACGGCGTACGAAGCATCTTGGTCTGCGGTCCAGCCGAAGACGTTGCCGCCGAGGCAGAGGCTGCCGACCTCCATGCCGGTGCTGCCGAGCTGGGTCATGGCTGTGGTCCTTCCGGGGTCAGGGAACTCCACTCTGACAGGCGTCCTCCCCGCGTGCTCGCTAAGATCACCGGGTGAAGACCGTTCCCGGCAAGACCGACCGTGTGGTTATCGTCGGAGCCGGGCTAGCGGGTCTGTCCGCGGCGCTCCGGTTGGTCGGTGCGGGCCGCGAGGTCACCGTTATCGAACGTGCCGACGTACCCGGTGGCCGCAACGGTCTGCTGGAGCTGGACTCGCCTGAGGGCGGGACCTATCGCTTCGACACCGGCCCGACCGTGCTGACCATGCCGGACCTCATCGCTGACGCCCTCGACTGCGTCGGCGAAAAACTCGAGGACTGGCTCGAGCTCACTCCGGTGGACCCGCTGTATCGGGCCTACTACCCGGACGGTTCCACGCTCGACGTGAAGGCCGACGCCGGCGAGATGGAGGCCGAGGTCGAACGGGTCTGCGGTCCGGCCGAGGCTGCCGGGTATCGCGACTATGTCGACTTCGTCTCCCAGCTCTACCGCTACGAGATGAAGGACTTCATCGACCGCAACATCGATAGCCCGTTCGACCTACTCACGCCCAACCTGGCCCGACTCGCTGCCCTCGGCGGATTCCGCAAGTTGGCGCCGAAGGTCAACTCCTATCTCAAGGATCCGCGCACCCAGCGGGTCCTGTCCTTCCAGTCGATGTACGCCGGGCTCTCGCCGTACGACGCGCTCGCGATCTATGCGGTCATCGCCTACATGGACTCCGTCGCCGGCGTCTACTTCCCCAAGGGCGGGATGCATGCTGTCCCCCGCGCCCTGGCCGGGGCGGCGGAGAAGCACGGTGTGCAGTTCCGCTACGGCACGTCGGTCTCGCGCGTGCTCGTCGAGCACGGCCGAGCCGTTGGGGTGGAGACCGAGGACGGCGAGCGCATCAACGCCGACGTCGTGGTGCTCAACCCTGACCTGCCGGTCGCTTATCGCGAATTGCTCCCGCCGGAAGCGACTCCGGCGCGGGTGAAGTCGCTCACCTACTCACCCTCCTGCTTTTTGCTGTTGGCCGGTTCGACGGCGTCCTACAGCCAGATCGCCCACCACAACATCCACTTTGGCAAGGCCTGGGCCGATGTCTTTACCGACCTCATCGACCGTCGGCAATTGATGACCGACCCGTCGATCCTGGTCACGAACCCGTCGCACTCCGATCCCTCCCTCGCCCCCGACGGCAAACACATCTATTACGTGCTGTTTCCAACGCCCAACCTCGACGCCGGCATCGATTGGGACGTCGTCGGTCCGCGCTACCGCGACGAGGTCGTCGCCCGGTTGGAGAAGGCCGGCTACGTCGGCTTCGGTGACGGCATCGAGGTCAGCGACGTGACGACGCCAGCAGACTGGGGCCGCCGCGGCATGGAGCGCGGTGCTCCGTTCGCCAGCGCACACTCGTTTTTTCAGACCGGCCCGTTCCGACCCACCAACCTCGCCCCCAAAGTCGAGGGCGTCGTCTTCGCCGGGTCGGGCACGCAGCCGGGCGTCGGCGTTCCGATGGTGCTCGTCAGCGGTCGGCTGGCTGCAGAACGGATCCTCGGCAAAGACAAGACGTATCGCTCGCGCGCCCTGGCATGACCCACCGCGTCGTCGTGGGGGCCGGGCTGCTGGCCAGTGCGCTGCTGGCCGTCGCGGGACATAGCATCACCACGCCATCGGCGCTGCGCGATGTCGCGTCGTACGTCGTCGCGCCGCTCTGCGTGGTGGCGCTGATCGTCTGCTGGTGGCTCGTCCGCGACGGCTCGGTCCGCGCGGTGCTGACCGCCGCCGCGGTGTGGAGCGCTCCCCTGATGGTGGTTCCGCCGCTCTACAGCCGCGATCTCTATGCCTATGCCGGGCAGGCACACCTGGTCCTCGTCGGGCTGGACCCCTACACGCAGGGACCCGCGGACGCCGGTGGCCCGCTGAGCGCGGAGGTCGACCCGGTGTGGGCCGACACCCCGTCGCCCTACGGCCCGGTGTTCTTGCGGTTGGCGGCCAGGGTCGTCAGCGTGACCGGCGAGCGGCCGCAACTCGCGGTGGTCGGGCTGCGCCTGCTCGCGGTGGCCGGGATTGCCTTGCTCACCTGGGGATTGATCCGACTGGCACGCACGCACGGAACCTCGAGGGGATTGGCGACGCCGAGCCAAACGGCGCGTCCGCTCGAGGTTCCGTGCGTGCGTGCCAGTCGGATCAATCCCCAGGTGAGCAAGGCAATCCCGGCCACCGCGAGCAGGCGCAG
>JBKJLP010000264.1:0-4805 GCA_046596735.1 Mycobacteriales bacterium
ATAATGCTGCAGTAAATACTGGTATTATACAAGATGGCGGCGTAGTATCCTGTCCGCTCATTTCTGATAAGTTCCCCTATCTTAAAGCAGAGTAAAGTACCTATTCCGGCACAACATATCGCACCTAAACGCACAAACAATTCACTACTAAAAAACAGATTTAATGTAAATAATTTTATTAGTAACGTTACTCCGGGAGGATGATCAAAATATTTCCACTGCAGGTGCTCTGCATATGTAAAGTGATACACTTAATCATTTCCAAATTCTAATACTGAAGGAATTATAACCCGAATAAAAAAGGTCATTAATATAAAGTACCATTACCTGCGGTTAATAGTCGTTTTATCAGGAATGAAAATTGAAAAGATAGGTTAAAGTAAAATTCCAAAAGAAAACGCCTAAAATAGCCAGAGCTTTGGATGAATAGAATAGACAAAAGATCATTGAACACAAATAACAAAATACTATTTAGTAAAAGACCAACAAATGCGATGATAATAAATAATCCCACTGCAATACTTATCAGATTTGTAGTGCCACTAAACGTCTAAATGTAATTGAGTATAAAATTATTTATTACAACAATGGAAAAGCCAGCCGTCTTAGCCAGGTATTTGTAAATCCTAATTTTTTCTTTCCAAAACCATTTTACGGAAAAATCTAAACTCATCCCTACTGTTCCAAACTTAATATTCTTTTCAAGTAGGTGTACATTAATCAACTGCATAGTTTTCCTGAAATAATTTTCACAAATCTATTTAACGCAATCTTTGGTTATTCCTAACCAGCTTAATTATTGAAACAAACCATATACATAACAATACTATACCTGATATTCTATACATCAAAGTTTTATTTTCATTAATGCTTACCGGCATCTGGGAAAGTGGACGATCATAATATCTGAAGACGGGGTTTAAGAAAATGGAAGTTCCGTCTTCATAAATTGCTTCCACACGTGCATACGGTTCGTTTTTTTCAAGCGAATAACTTATACTATCTCCATTTTGAACTGAATACATGCAGCGGCCATTCTTACCGAAAACTTGTAGTTGTTTTGCCGGTAGACTAAAATGACAATTCAGGGTATTTCCCCGAAGTATAAAACTCACTAATTTAGGCATTCGGTTGTTTTCACCTTTTCGAACAGATTCTTTCATTGATTTTCCAATTGTCATTCCATAAGCATTACCCGTTGTAAGACTTTTTAAAATAACAGCCTCATTATTTGACTCAGCATTTACCCAGGTGCAAATATTTCCAACTTTATTAGTGTCATAAATATCATGCACGTCATCATTACCAAGAATGAATACTGGCTTCCCTGCAGTTAATACGTCATCCCATAATGGAGTTGATATTTCCGCGGGGTTAAGAACTTCCATACAGGTATAATTAGTAAGGAAATTTAAATCACTGGCCACATATGCCTTTCTGATCAATGGATGATTGAGAATCACCAGTGCATTGGAATCGACTGACAATCTGTTTAAAATATCCTGCTTGTTATTGATAGTTTGCGGGAACAAATAGTCTTTCCAGCAAATATTATGAGTTCCTAAAACAAGCTGATGCGTCTTCAAAACATTATAGCCATGTTCATAACCAGTAATATATCCTGGCATACTGCTGTTATCTGTATCAATACTTTGGTAATTTGAAATGGCGTTAACACCATAATTAAGACTTTTATAAATGCTGCGCTCATCTTTTGCATTTCCACTACCCTTTGTTAAGCCTTCCCAGCACCGGATATGTGCATGAAAATTACACTTAATCCAATGTTCCGGAACCAAATTTACGTATGGATTATAAATAGAATCACCGGCAAAAGGCGTTGGTGCTGTAAATGTATAAACAGGACAAAATAAATACTGGTCAGTAAATGCAATCACCAGCTGTGACGTAAAAAATAATAAACTAAAAAAAAGAATCTTCATGTTTAAAACAAAATATAGATGTTACATTTTAAGAGATATATACAAAGTATAATATCGTGTTTTTTTGAATAATTATTTAAAAATGTTCAATTCCTCATTATAAACCGGACTTTGTATACCTAAAAAATTTAAAACACTATGAAAGACATGGTTTTGAGACAATGTAATATTGGGCTTCAATTCTTTTGAACTGTTATCCGATGTCCAAACTATAAAAGGAATCTCATATTGTTCTTTAGGTGCTATACTTATAGGCAAACCATGCATATATAGATTTTTCTCCCCTAAAGACTCACCGTGGTCTGAAACAAAAATCATTGCACTTTTATATTCTTTTAATTGCTTTAAATCTTCAATTACGTTGTATAAAATATAATCGGTATAAACAATAGTATTGTCATAAGCATTAATTAGTTCTGTATGAGAACAATTTCCTAATTCAACACTGTTGCAAACGGGCTTAAATGTTTCAAATTGAGCTGGGTATTTCTTACTATATGTGGGCCCGTGACTTGTACTTGTGTGCAATATTATCAATATCTTATTTTTTGTACTCGTTGATATTTGCTCTTTTAGCTTAGTCAAAAGAATTTCATCATAATTACATCTTTCGCCTTTACAATTTTTCAATAGAGTGTCTCTATTTTGATAATTTTTTATATGAATTGGTGGTTCTCCCCAGTTTGTAGTTCGCCAAATAACATCGACGCCATTTCTATATAAATAATTAGGTAAAATTTCATACAACTCATTGGTATGTGTATGTTCTAAAATACATTTTACACCTGCAGTAGTATATGTGGCACAAGAGGTAGCATTATAATGAAATACATTAGGTGTTTTAGACAGAAGAGGATTGGTATTTTTATTGTATCCATATAAAGAAAAGTTTTGACTTCTTGCAGATTCTCCTATGACCAAGACTACAACCGATTTCTGGTTATCTTTTATTGTAGCATTGGGCAATGAAATTTCTTTTTCATTTTTTTTGTGTTTGTGTATATAAAAAAGAGAAATATTTACTGAGTAACACCATGGCATTGCAAGCCCCCCTAATGTTTTTGAATTTTTATCAATCCACAACCAATTGCTGGCATTGGCATATACTATAGATAAAATAAATAATAAGGTAATCGAAGTGATGATTAAAAATCTCTTTACTGTTACATTTATTATTTTCACTTTAATGATATAAATGCCAGGGATAACGCCAAGTAGAATTATATATAATATTAATTTTATGGAAAAAAAACTAGTGGACTCTGCATAATCGGTATTGAGCACGTTGGCGATCATAGTTTCGTCGATTATGACACTGTAAGTATTAATAAAGTACACCGCAATTGCATTGATAACAAAGAATAGGAACAATAAAAATTTTCCTACAAATCTTGAAAGAAAACAAATAACGAAAAAAACAAAAGAATTTACAACCAACATTAGAATAATTAAACCAATAATAATGGTAATGCCGTTTAGACTTTTATAATCAACGTTATTAAAGACAAATTTAAAAAAGGGTAAATGAAAAAATAAAAAATTGAGCAAACTTATCAATAAAACAAAATGAATTATTTTTATATTATTTTTTAACAGATGCATAAAGGATTTTATAGAATGGAATAAATGAACTAATTAATGCTAAATAAAATTACTTACATTCTATATTAACTTATCTAATTTTTCACGTCATTTGTTTTTATTAAGGTGTGCACCCGGGCACACACCTTATTCCTATAACGGCTACCCTAAAATCATTCCTTTGAAACGTTAGGAAATTAGCCATTTGAATCAGAAATCAAATCTTCACCACCAACTGTCGCTTCGTAATTTACATCCATATTTGATTTGTTAATCCTCGCTGTTTCTTTAGGACAGCTTTGCTGTGTTTGGTTTTCACATATTTTATTACTGCAGCCGGCAATTCAGCCATGTTAATTTCCATTTCAGTCTCTTTGATTGCGCCTTAACTTTTAAATAAGGCACTCATGTCTTGGCCAATTTGTTTAAAATCAGGCTCATAATTATCAAATTCTTTAGCCCATTTAGTTGTTGCAACCTTAAATTCTTTTCCAAAAGATGTTTTCACAGCTGCAGGTACACTGGTTTGCCCACAAGCTGCTACTGCAGGCCCGATAAAAATCGCAAACAGCACTACATACTTTTTCATAATTTGATATTTTATTAATTCATTTAAACCTGATGAGCGATTGTGACGCAATTCTGTACATTTTTTAAAAGTGATGGCAATAGTATCCTTTTTTTGATATAAAAAACGGACAAACCATACCCTGAAAAATAAGTGTAGTGAAGCGGAAGTTGCGTTTCTATGTCATTTGTCTTCACTGTTAATATGAAAACATAACCAGGGCTAACTTTAAATTTATAATTGATAGTTGCATATCACTTTGCTTCGCAGTCACAGCAAGAATATCAACACACCGGAAAATAATAATAATCTATACCTATTTATATCGTTTTACTTAATGCAGTAAATTATTCCGGGTAATTAATTGCCGCAGAGTTAATTTTAACCACTGCTGAAAAATATACTCTATTGAATGCATCCGTTCACTTCCGCCAACCTTTATCAATTACTTCCTCACAAATACAAAAAGCCCGAAGCCTAATCGGGCTTCGGGAAATAGTTGCAACCAGAAGAGATTTACAGCTTTGCAGCAATATTAATTACATCTCTTTTAGTTCTGCTTAAATATATTACTGTGAGAAGAATGGCACCAAGGAAAATTACACTGGTAATTACAGTTCCAAGTTCCAACCCGCCATCATTATGGGATTGTGAGAGATAATCTCCAATAGATGCACCAAGTGGACGTGTTAGAATATAGGCGATCCAAAATG
>JBKJLP010000188.1:0-4185 GCA_046596735.1 Mycobacteriales bacterium
GCCGTGCTCGCGCCGCTCGAGGCCGAGGGTCGGCGGCTCGGCGCCGTTCTGCTCGGCAGCCGCGACAAGCGGGCACCCCTAGGCCGCCGCGAACTGACGCTGCTCACGCCGCTCGCCAGCGCGCTGGCGGTCGCTCTGCGCGGGGCCGCCCACGTACAGCGGCTGACGGAGGAAACGAGCAAGCTCAAGGCGGTTGTCGACCAGTCCTCGGACGGCATCCTCGTGCTCGACGGCGACGGCGTGGTCTTGCTATGGAGCCCGGCACTGGAACGGATGACCGGCCGGACCGAGGTAGCCGCCCTCGGCCGCCCCCTGTCGCAGTTGGTTGCCGCGCTCGGGACCGACGGCGCCCCCGTCGACCCCTACCTCGCCGGCCGTGCCTTGCTCACCGTTGAATCCCCGCAGGCGACCGTCGAGATCACCGTGCTGCGTGATGACGCCGAGCAGCGCGTCGTACGGTGCGCGCACGCTGGTGCGTTCGACGACGACGGCGTCCTGCTGCGCGACGTCGTGATCGTGCATGACGTGACCCGCGAGCGACAGGTCGAGCGCCTCAAGGCCGACTTCATCGCGACGGTTTCCCACGAGTTGCGTACGCCCATCACGCCCATCAAGGGCTACGCCGATCTGCTGCGGCGCCGCGGCGACAGTCTGACGCCGGAGAAGCGCAACGAGTGCCTCGAGATCATCAGCACCCGCACCGAGCACCTGGCCCGGCTGGTCGAGGACCTGCTGTTGGCGTCGCGGATGTCGGCCACCGAGGGCTCGCACACGCCGCTGGACATGGGTACGGACGACCTCGTCGCCCTGACCCGGCGCGCGTGCGGAGACTTCGGCGAGGACGGCGAGCGGATCGAGGCCGAACTGCCCGAGGTCCCGATCACCGTCGCCTGCGACCCCATGCGTGCCGTGCAGGTCCTGACCAACCTCGTCGGTAACGCGCTGAAATACTCCACCGCACCCAGTCCCGTACGCGTCCGCATGGTCCGGTCCGACGGGACCGTGACCGTCGAGGTTCACGACGAAGGCCGCGGCATCCCCGCCGACCAGCTCGACCGCGTCTTCGACAAGTTCCACCGCGTCGAGGATCCGATGCGGATGACGACCGGCGGGACCGGTCTCGGGCTCTACATCGCCCGCGAATTAGCGACCGCGATGGGCGGCACCCTGGCCTGCACCTCCACACTCGGCGTCGGCTCGATGTTCTCCCTGACCATGCCCGTTCTTGAGGGAGCGGTCGTCCCCGTACCGCGCGCGACGCCCGCCAAAGACTGGGCCGCGGAGATGGCAGCGAAGGCCGCCGCGTTAGGGCTCACGCCACGCCCGGGGGCCAGCCGCCCAACTTCGGGCGCTCAGCCGCTACGCTGAGCGTGCACGCCGCAGGCCAACCGGCCAGCGGAACCGGGGCAAGTCCCCGTCGAGACCGACCTGGAGGACCCCGTGGCCGAGAGCTACAACGGATACTGCGTGAAGTGCAAGGAGAAGCGCGACTTCGATGGTGAGGTCAAGGTCAGCGACTCGGGCCGCCGCATGGCACAGGGCCTATGCCCCGTGTGCGGGACCAAGATGAACCGGATCCTCGGTAAGGCCTGACCCGCCTGCATGACCGATCGTCCCCAGGGGCGGCTCACCCACCCGGGTGAGCCGCCCCTGGTGCGTTCGGCGCCCGTGCTGGCGGCTGCCTGTGGATGCGCCGCCTGCCTGTGGACGCCGGTGCACGCCGAACCGCGCCCGCTGGCACGGTCAGTGCATGACCGCACCCTTCGTGGCTCGCCCTGTCCCCCGCCGGCCGCTGCTGGCGCCCGATGTCCGCCGGCTGTGGCGGGACGCCGAGACGCTGCAGGTCGGCTTGGCCGCTGATCGGGCGGTCGTCGTCGCGGGGCTCGATGCGCCCGCCCGAGCGGTGCTCGCCTTGCTGGACGGCACGCACGAGGTGCCACAGCTGCTCGCGGCTGCCGAGTCCGCTGGCTGCTCAGCGCAGACTGCTGCCGCCGTCCTGGGCGCCCTCGGTGCGGCCGGAGCGTTGGACGACGCTGCCCGAGCCCGAGAGCTGCCTTCGCTGTCGCGCCCAGAGCGCGACCGGCTGGGCCCGGACCTGGCTAGCGTCCGCCGGCGGCGGCGAGACCCCGCGTCCGGCGAAGGAGTGCTGCGTGGGCGCAGCGCCGCGCGCGTGGTGGTCCACGGAGCCGGCCGGGTCGGCGCCCCGGTCGCCACACTCCTCGCGGCGTCGGGCGTGGGCACGATCGACGTCGTCGACGACGGACCCGTCCGCCCCCAGGACTGTGGCGTCGGCGGGCTTCCCCTCGACGCCGTCGGCAACGCGCGCGGGAGCGAAACGCGCCGGCTGACCGCCCTGGTGGCCCCGTCGGTGCGGACCAGCCCGGTCATCAGCCCGGACCTGGTGCTGCTCGTGCCGGCCGCCGGCCGGGCGGTGCCCGCTCCGCCGCGTGGCAGCCCCTTCCTGCTGGCGCAGGTCGTCGACGGCGTGGGGGTCGTCGGCCCCCTCGTACGCCCGGGCGTCAGCGCCTGTCTGCGCTGCGTCGACCTGCACCGCAGCGACCACGACCCGGACTGGCCGGCACTCGCTGCACAACTCAGCGCCGACAGCGGCGACCTCGTGGCCTGCGACGCCGGCCTCGCGCTCATGGTCGCGGCCCAGACGGTGCGCGAGGCCTTGACGCTGCTCGACGGCGGCGTAGCCCCGGCCAGCGTGGGCGGCACGCTGGAGCTCGCGCCCGGCGACTGGCGCTGGCGCCGACGCAGCTGGCAGGTCCACCCCGACTGCCCGTGCGGCTGGGAGCAGCCACCTCCGTAGGCGGTCTGCGGCCAGGACCCCCACACTGGGCACGTGAACGACATCCCGCGGCGCGCGGTGACCCGAGGCGCCAAGCTGGCGACCCTGCCGATGGGCATCGCCGGACGGGCCACGCTCGGTCTCGGCAAGCGGATCGGCGGCAAGCCGGCCGAGCTGGTCGCCGCCGAATTGCAGGCCCGTACGGCCGAGCAGCTGTTCCAGGTGTTGGGCCAGCTCAAGGGCGGCGCGATGAAGCTCGGCCAGGCCATGTCGGTCTTCGAGGCCGCACTTCCGGAAGACATCGCCGCTCCCTACCGCGCGGCGCTGACCAAGCTGCAGGAGGCCGCGCCACCGCTGCCGGCCGCCCGCGTCCACGCGGTCCTCGGCGCCGAGCTCGGCGCCGACTGGCGGGAGCGCTTTACCGACTTCGACGACACCCCCGCCGCGGCCGCCAGCATCGGGCAGGTGCACCGCGCGACCTGGGCTGACGGGACGGCCGTCGCGGTCAAGATTCAGTACCCGGGCGCCGGGAAGGCGTTGCTGTCGGACCTGCGCCAACTGGCCCGGGTGGCTCGGGTTTTTTCGGCCCTGGCCCCGGGCCTGGACGTCAAACCGCTGATCGCCGAGCTGCAGGCCAGGGTGGCCGAGGAGCTCGACTACCGGCTCGAGGCCGAGAGCCAGCGGACCTTTGCGGCGGCCTATGACGGCGACCCGGAGATCCGGGTCCCACGCGTCGTCGACGGCAGCGAACGCGTGCTGGTCACCGAGTGGATCGACGGCGTACCGCTGTCGCAGGTCATCTCCGGCGGGACGCTCGAGCAGCGCGACCGATCCGCGCTGCTGCTGGCCCGTTTTCTGTTTTCGGGCCCGGTGCTCGCCGGGCTGCTGCACGCCGATCCGCACCCGGGCAACTTCCGGCTGCTGCCTGATGGCCGGCTCGGCGTCATCGACTTCGGGGCGGTCAACCGGCTGCCCGACGGAGCGCCGGAGCCGATCGGCCGGATCGCCCGGTTGGCCCTGTCCGGCGACGCCGACGCCGTCCTCGACGCGCTGCGGGCTGAGGGGTTCGTCAAGCCCGACGTCCGCGTCGACGCGCGGGCCGTCCTGGACTACGTACGCCCGATGCTCGCCCCCATCGCCGAGCCGACCTTCCGATTCAGCCGGGCCTGGCTCCGGGCCGAGGCGATGCGGGTCGGCGACCCACGTACTCCCGCGGCGGCGCTAGGCCGCCAACTCAACCTCCCGCCGTCGTACCTGCTGATCCACCGGGTCACCCTGGGCACCATCGGCGTGCTGTGCCAACTCGGCGGCGAGGCTGCCTTCCGCGAGGAAATGGAGCGCTGGCAGCCGGGGTTTGCCGCGCCGCACTGAGCGGTCAGGCGCGGTCGCTC
>JBKJLP010000295.1:0-5728 GCA_046596735.1 Mycobacteriales bacterium
GTGAGCGGGCGGCCACCGAGCAGGTGCCAGTGCAGGTGCTCGACCGTCTGTCCGCTGTCAGCCCCCGTGTTGGCCACGAGTCGGTAGCCGTTGCCAAGCCCTTCGAGCCGGGCCACCTCAGCGGCTGCCGCCAGCACCTCGCCGGCATAGGAAGGGTCGGCGTTGGCTAACGCGGCGGCATTGGGCGCGTGCTGGACCGGGATGATCAGGACGTGCGTGGGAGCTTGCGGGTTGAGATCCCGGAACGCCACGACGCGTGGCGTCTCCAGGACGATCTCGGCCGGGATCTCGCGGGCAGCGATGCGGCAGAACAGACAGTCGGTCACGTCTTGTCCCTCGTCACATAGAGACCGTAACCACCGCCGGCGCCAAGCAAGAGCGCGGTCACCAAGAGCAGTACAACAACCTTGGTGAGCCCATCCGAGCCCGAGGAGTCTCCGGCAGCTGCGGACGCGGACGGCGCCGGTAAGGGCGCTGGCTCGAACGACGAGTTCTCCTGGGACGGCTCTGCGATCGGTTGGGCGGGCCGAGAAGAGTTGACCGTCTGGATCGGTGCCGGAATGACCGTCACGACGCCCCCGCTCGGGCTGGGGCTGCGCCGGGTCCGGGTCGGGCTGGGCGACGGCGACTCCGACGAGGGTGACGGGGAGGCGGTCGGGCTGGGCCGGACCGGTGGAATCGGAAGAACCGGCGAGCTGGAAGGAGATGGCGAGGCCGATGAACTGGCCCTCGGCGACTCTGCGGCAGCGGGTGCGCCGACAAGGAGCAACGACAGCGCGGCGATCACCAGCAGTGCGCTCAGGCGTAGGGGCCTCATGCCAGCGAGGGTAAGTCGGGTCGGCAGGGCGGGGAGCGTCATGACCAACGACCGGAGAGCGCGCTGACGGCGGCGACCGCGGCGACCCCAGCGGTGGAGGTGCGCAGCACCGAGGACCCGAGGCGTACGGCGAGGGCGCCAGCCGCCTCGAAAGCACGCACCTCGGCGTCGGTGAGACCACCCTCGGGGCCGACGACCACGACCAGGTCACCCGTCGTCGGCATCGGACTGGCCGACAGCGCTGCGTCCGCCGACTCGTGTAGGACATAGGCAGCAGCCGCCGCGCGAAGCAGGTCGGCAACCTCCGCGGTCGAGGACAGGGGAAAGACCTCAGGGAGCCAGGCGCGGCGCGACTGTTTGCCGGCCTCGCGAGCAGCGGACAGCCAGCGCTGACGTGCCTTCTCGCCCCGTTCGCCCTCCCACTTCACGATGCTGCGCTCGGCTGCCCACGGCACGACCGCATCAACGCCGGCCTCTGTCGCCATCGTCACGGCGGCTTCGCCACGGTCTCCCTTGGCGATCGCTTGTACCAACACCACTCGCGGGCTGGGCACCGGCTCGGCCGTGCGGCTCACCACGTCGAGCTCAACGATGTCCCGCGCCACGGCGTAGACGGTCGTCCTGGCCCGGTTGCCCCGGCCGTCAACGAGATCAACGGCCTCGCCGACGCGGACCCGGCGAACGGTCCCGGCGTGTCGACCCTCAGGACCCGTGAGAGTCAACCGATCCCGGGACAGGTCGGCGAGCAGGAAGACCGGAGGGGTCACCGGCGCTTGCGGCTAAACAGGCCGGCGGCCTTGCCGGAGGAGCCAGGCCGCTCCTCGCCGCGGAGTTGGGCGAGCTCACGAAGAAGCCGCTCTTGCTCGGCGTCGAGTTTGGTGGGCACAGCCAGGTCGAGATGCACGTGGAGGTCTCCACGGCCCGTGCCGCGCAGGTGCGGGATGCCGCGGGCGCGCAGCGTGATGACCGCGTCGGGCTGCGTTCCGGCGGCGATGTCGATCTCCTCCTCGCCGTCAAGGGTGTCCAGTTTGACGCTGGTGCCCAGCGCGGCTGCGGTCATGGGCAGCGCCAGCTTGCAGTGCAGGTCGTCACCGTCGCGGGTGAACGTCGCGTGCGACTTTTCCATGACCTCGACGTAGAGGTCGCCGGCGGGACCGCCGCCTGGACCGACCTCACCCTCACCGGTGAGGCGGATGCGCATGCCGCTCTCGATGCCAGCCGGGATCTTGACCGACAGGGTGCGCCGGGCGCGAACTCGGCCGTCGCCAGCGCAGGCCGCGCAGGGGTGCTCGACGATCGAGCCGATGCCGTTGCACCGGCCGCAGGTGCGCGTCGTCATGACCTGTCCGAGGAAGGACCGCTGCACGGCCTGGACCTCTCCGCGACCGTGGCAGTTGGGGCAGGTGCTCGGGTGGGTGCCGGCGGCCGCGCCTTCGCCGCGGCAGGTGGTGCAGACCACTGCCGTCTCCAGCGTGAGCTCGCGGGTGACGCCGAAGGCGGCCTCGGCAAGGTCGATCTCGATCCGCACCAGCGCGTCGGCGCCCTGACGGACCCGGCTACGCGGTCCGCGCTGCTGCCCGCCGCCGAAAAACGCGTCCATGATGTCGCCGAGCCCACCGAAGCCCTGCGCGAACGGGTTGCCGCCACCGCCACCTCCGCTGGCGAGCGGGTCGCCGCCGAGGTCAACAATCTGGCGCTTCTCCGGGTCAGACAGCACTTCGTACGCGGAGGTGACCTGCTTGAACTTCTCCTGCGCAGCGGGATCAGGGTTGATGTCTGGGTGCAGCTCGCGAGCGAGCTTGCGGTAGGCCTTCTTCAGCGTTGCCTCGTCGGCGCCGCGGTCGACGCCCAGAAGCCCGTAGTAATCCGTCGCCATGTCAGGCACCGGCCAACAGGTCGCCGACGTAGCGGGCCACCGCACGCACGGAACCGATGGAGCCGGCGTAGTCCATCCGGGTCGGGCCGACGATGCCCATGGATGCATACGCCGCAGGCTCGGGGCCGTAACCGACGGACACCACGGAGGTGGACCGCAGCCCTTCCACAGCGTTCTCCTTACCAATCTTGACGAGCACGGTGCTCGGGTCATTGGACTCGCCGAGCAGTTTGAGCAGCACGACCTGCTCTTCGAGCGCTTCCAAAACGGGGCGCAACGTGTGCGGGAAATCGATCGTCGATCGGGCCAGGTTGGCCGCTCCACCCAGAACGACGCGCTCCTCCGGCTGATCGACCAGGGTCTCGAGCACCACCGTCATCACGCTGGTCAGGACCGGACGAATGGCGATCGGAGCTGCGTCGGGCAAGTCGGACAGCCGGTCCGGCACGTCGACCAGGCGGGCGCCGTGCAGGCGCGCACCGAAGGCTTGCCTCAGCTGGGACACGTCGTCTTCGGACAGCACCGCGGGCAGTTCGAGCACGCGCTGCTCAACGCGACCGGTGTCGGTGATGAGCACGAGAAGCAGTCGGTTGGGCGCGAGGTGAACGATCTCCAGGTGGCGTACGGAACTGCGCGACAGGCTCGGGTATTGCACGACCGCGACCTGTCGGGTCAGCTGCGCCAGCAACCGGACCGAGCGATGCACGACGTCGTCGAGGTCGACAGCACCCTCAAGGAAGCTCTGGATTGCCCGCTTCTCGGCGGGCGACAGGGGCTTGACCTGCGACAGCTGGTCGACGAAAAGCCGGTAGCCCTTATCGGTGGGGATCCGGCCAGCACTGGTGTGCGGGTGGGTGATGAAGCCCTCTTCTTCCAGCGCCGCCATGTCATTGCGGACGGTGGCAGGGCTGACCCCCAGGGCGTGCCGCTCGGCGAGCGCACGGCTGCCGACGGGCTCACTGGTGGACACGAAGTCCTCGACGATGGCCCGCAGGACCTCGAGCTTGCGGTCATCGAGCACGTCGTACGCACCTCCGTCCGTGCACTTGGCACTCACCTACATCGAGTGCCAAGTGTACGGCGGTGCGGGTGACTGGCTAGCTGAACAGCCCGGCCAGCGCCATGATCTCGTCGGTGGTCGAGCCGGGGATGATGTAGCCGTCCTGGCCGTCGATCTGCGCGAAGTTGGCGGCGATGTCCTCGGCAGCCGGGTGGACACCCTTGCCGGCGAACCAGCCCTGGCCGAGGCCCCAGAAGACGCGGGCGTACCGGCCACCAGCAGCCGAGTAGGCGCCGTGGGTGGTCGTGCAGGTGTCGCTGGACAGGTAGGCGACCATCGGCGTGACCAGGTCGGGGTCAAGCACCTTGGCGAAGTCGCCGAGCAACTCTTCGGTCATCCTCGTGCGTGCGACCGGCATGATCACGTTGGACAGAATGCCGTTGCGGGCACCCTCCACCGCGATCGTGTTGGACAGGCCGACGAGGCCCATCTTGGCAGCGGCGTAGTTGGTCTGGCCGAAGTTGCCGAAGGTCGCGTTGGACGCGGTGAAGACGAAGCGCCCGTAGTTGTTTTCCTTCATGATTTTGAAGGCGGGCTGGCTGACGTAGAACGCGCCCTTGAGGTGTACGTCGAGCACGGCGTCGAGGTCGTCCCACTCGAGCTTGGTGAAGCTCTTGTCACGCAGGATGCCGGCGTTGTTGATGACGACGTCGACCTTGCCGAACGCGTCGACCGCGGTCTTGACGATGTTCTCGCCACCCTCGGGGGTGGAGACGCTGTCGTAGTTGGCGACGGCCTGGCCGCCCTTGGCGGTGATCTCGTCGACCACCTTCTGGGCGGCGGCGTCGCTGCCACCCTGACCGTCCACGCTGCCGCCGAGATCGTTCACCACGACCGCGGCACCGCGGGCCGCCAGGTCGAGGGCGTAGGTGCGGCCGAGGCCACCACCAGCGCCGGTCACGATTACTACGCGGCCGTCGAAGTCGATGTCCATGTGCGTACTGCCTCCGGGAGTCGTGGGAACGGCGACCATCCTCCCAGCGGCTGCTGGGGATCGGGCGAGGGGGGTAGGGCGTCGGCGCTAGGAGGCGCGGCGGGGAGCGGTGCGGGCCGAGCCGGTCGCCGGGCGGCCCGTGGGGCGCCCGGTGGGTCGGCCGGGCGCGGCGGCGGCCGGACGAGCGCTGGGTGAACGTCCACCCGAGCCACCCGAGGACGAGGCCGGGCGGTACGAGCGGCTGGAGCCGCCGCTGTGGCGGCGCGGCGCACTGCTGCTCGGCGCGGCGGCGTAGGCCGGCGGGGCCTGGATGACGATCGGCTCACCGGACTCGGCAAGCACGCGGACGGCCGGGTGGCCGGGGCCGACCGACTCGGCGTTGGCATCGATGCCGGCCCGCTCGCGCATCCGCTGGTGGTCGCGGACCTGGTCGCCGAGGAGCAGCGACAGAACGGTGCCACTGGCACCGGCACGGGCCGTCCGGCCGCTGCGGTGCAGGTAGTCCTTGTGGTCGGCCGGCGGGTCGTAGTGGACGACGAGGTCGACGTCGTCGACATGGATGCCGCGGGCAGCAACGTCGGTGGCGACGAGCACCCGAGCCGAGCCGCGGGAGAAGGCATCGAGCGCCTTCTTGCGGGCGTTCTGCGTCAGGTTGCCGTGGATAGCGCCAGCCTCGACACCGGTGCGGCGCAGCTGGATCGCGAGGCGGTCAGCGCCGTGCTTGGTGCGTACGAAGAAGAGCGTGCGGCCGGGGCGCTTGGCGATCTCGGCGGCGATCTCGACCTTGGCGTCGTGGGCGACCGCGAAGACCTTGTGGTCCATCAACTCGACGTGGCTGGTGTCAGCGGCGACGGCATGGACAGCCGGGTCATTGAGGTAGCCGTGGACAAGCTTGTCGACGCCGCGGTCCAGCGTCGCGCTGAACAGCAGGCGCTGGCCGTCGGCCGGCGTGAGGTCGAGCAGCGCGGAGACGACCGGCAGGAAGCCGAGATCGGCCATGTGGTCGGCCTCGTCGAGGACCGAGATCTGGATGTCGCCAAG
>JBKJLP010000385.1:0-3196 GCA_046596735.1 Mycobacteriales bacterium
GACTGCGGACTCGGTCACGCTGGGCCTGCAGGGCGACGCGATCCAGCCGCTCGCGTTGCGCGTCCGCCCCGGTGAGTGCTTGCGGTTGTCGCTGCGCAACGACATCGCGGACGAACCTGTTGCGCTGTCGCTGCATGGCGCTGGCCTGCGGCGAGACGACACCGGCGAGGCCGCAGTCCCCGGCCGCTCCGACGTCGACATCGCACCGGGCACCAGCCGAGAATTCATCTGGTCGGTGCCCCCCCATCAGCCCGAGGGAACGCACTACTTCCACAGCACACCCACGGATCGCTCCCTGGCGCGGGAGCAGACCAGTCACGGCCTCTACGGCGCCGTCATCGTTGAACCGGCCGATTCCGACTGGGTCGACCCCCTGACTCTGCAGCCCCTGCAGAGCGGCTGGGCCGCGGTGGTAACCGCACCCGGCCGCCCGGCGTTCCGTGAGTTCGCACTGTTCTACGCCGAGGTTGGTGACGAGACGTTCCAACCGCTGGACCGACGCGACCAGTCCCTCCCGCAGGCGGAGAGTCTCAGCGGTGCCTACCGACCGGGTGCCCGCGCGATCAACTACCGCAGCGAACCCTTCTACGACCGGCTCCTCCTCCAGCAGCAGCGGACCGGGCGACTGGACGACTCCCTCGCCTACAGCTCGTACGCGTTTGGAGATCCAGCAACCCCGATTCTGCGTAGCTATGTGGGTGATCCCGTGACCCAGCGCGTCGTGCACGCCGGCAGCGAGACCGCGCACGTCCATCACGTGCACGGCGGCGCGATCCGGTGGCGCAAGCAGCCGGGGGAAGGCGCAACCGGAGAAACGACCGGACTGGACAAGCACCCCCCCTTGTTGCCCGGCCCGTCGGAGCGGGTGGACGCCCAGACCATCGGCCCGTCCGAGGCGTTCGATGTCCATGACGAGTGCGGTGCCGGCGGGTGCCAGCAGAGCGTCGGCGACTTCCTCGTTCACTGCCACGTCGCGCATCACTACTTCGCCGGGATGTGGGGGCTGTGGCGCGTCTACAACACCCTGCAGGACGGTAGCCATTCGACCGACGCTTTGCCGCCGCTACCCGAATTACCCGACCGCACCGGGACGGTCCGGGCCGGAGTGACCACCTCCGCACTCGGTCTCGCACCGGAGGTACTTCGTGCGCTGCTGCGGCGCACCCTGCCGCCACCCGGACGACCGCAGGGCTACGACGCCAGCGTGTGGGATTGGACGCTGGCCCAAGGTGTCGCGCTGGGCGAGCCAGGCGATCCCCGCAACTGGCCCGGCCACGAGGGTGAGCCGACAACGCGACGACCGATCCTCTACGACCCACTCACCCAGAAACCGGCGTACCCGTTCTTGCGGCCGCACCTAGGCAAGCGTCCGCCGTTCGCGCCTTCCCACAGCCCGAGCCCCTATCTCGACCCTTCGTACGGCCCGACGCTGCCAGGTCCAGGGGCAAGTGGTCCGGCCAGCCTGTGCCCCACCGGCACCCGCCTGCGGCGTCTGGGGCTGCGCGCCATCGCCGTGCCCGTGCCGTTGAACCGACGGGCCAACCTGTGGGACCCCCAGGGTCAGTTGTTCGTCCTCACCCAGCAGGAAGCGGCGATCCGGGCCGACCCTGACCTGCGCCGGCCGCTGACCATCCGGGCCAACGCCGGGCAAGACTGTCTAGACCTGACCCTGACCAATGGGCTGACCGACGACGGCGATCCGCATGGCTTCAGCAAGGTCAGCCTGCACGTGCACTTCGTCCAGTTCGACGTCCAGGGCAGCGACGGCGTCGACGGCGGGTTCAACTACGAGCAGACGGTGCGCCCGTTCGCGCACGGTCCGCGGCTGACGGCACCCCTTCGAGCAGGTAGCACGACGGTCCGACTGACCGGGCCAGCCGCCCCCGGCACGCTGCTCGGTCTCGGACTGGACCGACCCGATGGCCCGGAAATCGTTGAGGTCGCCTCGGCCGGTCCCGCGGCCGTCACCTTGACCGCACCGGTACGGCTCGACCACGCCATCGGGGAAGCCGCCGGGCCGGAGTTTGTGCGCTACCGCTGGTACCCCGACGTGCAATTCGGTACGGCGTTCTTCCACGACCACGTCAACGCGATCCTCGGTCAGCCGCGCGGGCTTTACGGCAGCCTGGTCGTCGAACCACCAGGGTCGACGTACACCGATCCGCAGACCGGTCGGCCGGTCGAGACCGGTGCGATCGCCGACATCACCACGACCGCACCGACGTCCGTCGACGTGCGTGGCAGTTTCCGCGAGCTCGTGACCTACCTGGCCGACGACCACCCGCTGACGACGGTCGGCCGCGATACCGGCGGCGCACTCAACCTGCGGGTCGAGCCGCAACGCGACCGCCCAGACCCGGCGCGGCCGTTTGCGGGCGCCGACCCTGAGACGGCCGTGCTCCGCGCGCGGGTCGGTGATCCCGTTGTCCTGCGCGCGCTCGTCGGGGCGAGCAACGAGATCCACACCCTGCACCTGGACGGACACACGTTCCGGACCGAGCCCTGGAGCGCCACGTCAGCGCCGGTGAGCACCGTTGCTCTTGGCATCAGCGAGCGGGCGGACCTGTCAACAACGGCGGGCGGCCCCCGGGGGCAGCCTGGGAACTACCTGCTTGGCAACGGCCGACTGGCCAAGTTGCAAGGCGGTAGCTGGGGAGTCGTGCGGGTGCTCCCACCGGGTAACACCCAGATCCGCACACTCCCCGGTACACGTGCCCAGCAGCCACAGCCGGTCTGCCCCCGGGATGCTCGACGCGTCGCGCTACACGTGGCGGCAGTCTCGCGCCCGCTTGCCATGTTGGGGGGAAAGCCCGGGCTCGTCTTCGCGCCCACACGCACCGCCGAGCCCCAGCGCCCGCTCGTGCTCCACGCCGCTGTCGGGGACTGCCTGCAGGTCACTCTGGACAACGCCACGGACCGGCCGCTGTCGCTGCACGGGGATCAGCTGGCGCAAGCGGCCGCCTCCACGGCCGTGGGCCAGAACGACGCTGCGGCCGTCGCTTCCGGCGCCAGCGGAACCGTCGACATGTACGCGGATCCGAGCGTCGGTCCGACCGTGGCGCTGCTGCGCGACGGTCTGGACCCCGTGACGACGTTGCGTCGCGGCCTGTACGGAGCCGTGGTGATCCACCCGAAGGGGAGTACTTGGCAGGTCGGGGCTGACGGCGTCTCCGCCGTCGTACACGCACCGAACCAG
>JBKJLP010000066.1:0-5821 GCA_046596735.1 Mycobacteriales bacterium
GCTATTGACCTCTACCGTCGAGACGGCTCGGCGGCTGTTCGGTGCGACGGCCTGCTCGCTCGCCCTGCTGAGCGAGGACGGCGAAGAGCTCGTCTACACGACAGCCTCCGGCGAGGCATCGGATGCCGTGGCCGGGATGCACATGCCCTCCACGAGAGGGATCGCGGGCTGGGTCGTGCAGTCCGGGCAACCGGTCGCCATCTCCGACGTACGCAATGACGCACGGTTCGCCCCAGACGTCGCCGCCACCACGGGCTATCTGCCGCGCGCGATCCTGGCCGCGCCGGTCGTCTCCGACCGGGGTGTCCTCGGAGTGCTCAGCGTCCTGGACCGGGACGAGAACCGACCCGAGGCGAGCGCGGATCTCGCCTTGCTCCAGGTGTTCTGCGACCACGCGGCGATCGCGCTCGAGAGCGCCCGGGTCTTCTCCCGCGTTGCGGAGATCCTGCTCACCGCGCTCACCGAGGCCGCCGGGAGTGGGACACCGTTGGCCGACGTACTCGCCGGCGTCCACGGGGCCGCTGCCGATCCGACTCTCTCCGGGCTCGCAGCGCTGCTCGCTCGGCTCGCGCACGACGATCCCGCCGCCCAGCGCCTGGCCGTCACGATCACGACAGAGGTTTTGAGCTTCTCCGAGCAGCGGAGGTCGTCACGAGCGGCGTACTGAGGCCGGCGTGGTCGGAGGCGTTCGCCGCCGACGGGCTCCGGGCCGTCCAGGTGCCGGCGCTCGCCATCGATCATGCGTGGGCCTTCGGATCGGCCACCGGCTCGAACGTCGACGTCGCGATCGTCGACAGCGGTGTCGACGGTAACCACCCCGAGGTCGGCGCACTGTCGTCCTCGGTCGGTTTTGCTTGGGACCGTGTGGCCGGGCAGGTGATTGCCGACGACGAGCCAGGCGACCTGTACGGCCACGGCACCGCTTGCGCTGGCATCGTCCGCCGGGTTGCCCCCGCTTGCCGATTGCACAGCGTGCGAGTGCTGGGCGCCGGATTGCAGGGCAAGGGCGAGGTCTTCGTCCGCGGACTCCGGGCGGCGATCGGCAGCGGTGCCCGGGTCGTCAACCTGAGTCTGTCCTCGAGCAAGCCCGACTTCTTCGAGATCTTCCATGTCTTGGCCGACGAAGCCGCCTTCGCCGGCGTGGTCCTCGTCTGCGCGGTCAGCAACGTCCCCGGGCGCAGCTATCCGTCGCAGTTTTCCTCGGTGGTGTCGGTCGCAGCCAACGACGGGGTCAGCGCCTTCGACCTCGACTGCAACCCCGCACCACCGGTCGAGTTCGGCGCACCGGGGATCGAGGTGACCGTGCCCTGGCTCGATGGCAGCACCGTGGTCACCACCGGCAACTCGTTCGCCGCCCCACACGTCGCGGGGCTCGTGGCGCTCATGCTGTCCAAGCATCCCGAACTCACGGTGTACGAGGTCAAGACCGTGTTGCGTGCGGTCAGCCGCAACACCCGCCGCTGCTGACCTGGTGCTGGAGGGCTGTTCGCCCCTACCGCGGCGGAGGCGGCGGGGTCTGGATGTGGGTGCCGTGATCGCCGTCAGCTGCCGCGCGCACGTCCGCTGCCGGGTCGATCTCTAGATAGTCCAAGTCATTGAGCTGATGCGGCACTGGCTTGATCGTCTGCGGCTTCGTCAGGTGCGGCGGTGCTAGCGATGTCCAGCGCAGCATCGGCGTCGCTTCGGTGACGTCGTCCTGCGCTCCCCCGACGACGGTGTGCACGCCCTGCATCGTGCCTGGCGCAGGGCTCTGCGCCGCCGCGGCCGCCGTCACCCCACCGAGCACGATGCCCGCTGCCCCGAGGCCGACCGCGACTTCCTTGAAGCCATGGCCCGCCACGTCCACGTCGTCCGTGTCGATCTGGTTTTCCTCGTTGATGTCCATGCTGAACGCTCCTCGGTCGGTCGGATCTGCTGGGCAGAGAATGACCGAGCCACGCCTCGAGGCGCTGTCAGCGAGGTGACACCGGGGTTGTGCGTTCCGCGACTGTGGGCGAGGGGCTGGCCTACAGGACTTCGACCTTGTCCGCCTGCGGACCACGATCGCTGTGCCGGATCGCGAACCGCACGCGCTGCCCGGACTGCAACTCGACCCCGCCCAGGACCGACACGTGCACGAACAGATCGGCGCCGCCGGCGTCCGGCGTGATGAATCCGAAGCCGCGTTCGCCGTCATACTTCGCGACAACGCCCTCCCCCGGCCGGGCGGGCGGTCCGCCGACCGGTGCCTTTCCCGACGGCGGCGGGATGGGTCCCTTCGCCGGCTTGTCGGCGAGCGTTGCATCGACGACGAGGTAAAGGTCCTTGGCCTGCGGACCTCGATCGCTCTGGACGACGTCAAACGCCACCCGGTCGCCCTCGACCAGCGTGGTCAGTCCTTCGACCAGGGCGCGTACGTGCACGAAGACGTCATCGCCACCGGCATCGGGCGTCACGAACCCGAAACCCTTGTCCTCGTCGAACCAGGTCACGGTGCCGTCGGCGCCGTCCGCGGCAGCCGGAACACCGGCCTTGTCCCCCAGGGGCACGACGTGCTCGGCCTGCGGACCCCGCTCACCCTCGCCGATGACGAACGCCACCCGCTGGCCGGCGGCGAGCACTCCACCCGTCACGATGGCCGTGCTGTGTACGAACACCTCAGTGCCGCCGCCGTCGGGTGCGGCGAAGCCATAGCCCTTAGCCGGTTCGTACCAGGACACCGTGGCGAGCACGCCCTGACTGGCACCCGCTGCCGGGCCTCCGATGACCCGTACGGCCAACGCCTGCGGGCCGCGCGGACCCTCGCCGGTTTCGAACTGGACGGTCTGTCCTTCACGCAAGATGCGCGCTCCGCCGTCTCCGCGGATTTCCGAGGCGTGCACGAACAGGTCCGCGCTCTCGTCCTCGGGCGCGAGGAAGCCGAAGCCCCGCTCGGGGTCGAACCAGCGGACGGTTCCGTTCTGCACAGCGTCTCCCAGATCGAGGTGTAGGTCTCCAGTCTCCCAGCCCACGCAACGGGCCGGGCGGCCGGAGTCGGCTGAGGCACAGCCCCTGTGTCACCGAGGTGACAGCGCACGCCGGCTAGAGCGAGGACGGTGACGCCACCGGGACCACCGGAACGAACCGAGAGGCAAGACATGAACAGCGACATCAACCCGAACCACGACCCTGAGGTAGCGGACATCTTCACCGATGACGACGAGCTGGACGTCGACGGCCATGGCTTCAGGGGAGTCGCCATCGGCCTCGGCGTGGCCGGGGTTGTCCTCGGCGGCGTGGCCGCGGCGGCGCCTCCGGCACACCCGGCAGCGCCGTCGGCCAGGGCGATCGCCTTGGACGTGAGCCGCGTCACCGATCTGCTCCAGCCGACAGTGATCGCCGACCCGCCGGAGGCCTTCGACGCCGGCGGCGAGCGGACCCCTAAGGTCAGGTAATGAGCAAGGTCGACGCCCTCCGGGCCCTCCGCGAAGCCCGCTACGCCGCCAATGCCGCCGCCGCGACGTCGACTGCTGGCAGACCGACGCCAACACGTGGCCCGTCCGTCACCAGCGCCACACCGAAGAGGGCAGCCACGTCCGCCGCGGAGGTCCCGAGGCACGCTTCCGCGGAAGACTGCGGGCACCGCAACATCAGCGGCCGTGGCTGCACCCGACCGCAGGGACACTCAGAGAAGAGTCACCGCTACACACCTAAGGCCTGAGCTACTTCGCGGGGACCGTACGCAGGAGACGTCGGTTGGCAAACTCGAACATGGCCAGCTCGGACAACTCCCGGCCGTAACCCGAGCGCTTGACTCCACCGAACGGCAGTTCCGGCGACGAGCCGGTCGGCTGGTTGATCCACACCATTCCGGCTTCGAGCCGCTCAGCCACTGCGCGGGCGCGGTCGAGGTCGCCGCTCATGACGGTGGCGCCCAAGCCGAAGTCGCTGTCGTTGGCGAGCGCGACAGCCGCGTCCGCGTCCTTGACCTTGTAGACGACCGCGGCCGGGCCGAACAGCTCCTCGCGGTAGGCCCGCATCTCGGGCGTCACATCGGTGAGGATCGTGGCGTCGACGAAAGCACCAGGGTGGTCCGGCCGGCCGCCGCCGGCGACGACGGTAGCTCCCTTGTCGATGGCGTCCTGGATCTGGGCGTGCAGGCCCTTCGCTGCCTGCTCGCTGGACAGCGGAGCCAGCGAGGTCGAGGGCTCGGCCGGGTCGCCCGGGCTGAAGGTGGCGAACGCCTGCTTGAGCCCTTCGACGAAGGACTCGTAGTGCTCCTCGACGACGATCAGCCGTTTCGCGGCCGTACACGCTTGGCCAGTGTTTTGCATGCGGCCCATGGTCGCGGCCTTGATGGTGGCCCCCAGGTCGTCGGCGTCGAGCACGATGAACGGGTCGCTCCCGCCGAGCTCCAGCACCGACTTCTTAAGGTGCTTGCCCGCCAAGGAAGCGACCGAACTGCCAGCGCGCTCGCTGCCGGTCAGCGTCACGCCCTGGATGCGCCGGTCCGCGATGACCTGCTCGACATCGTCGATGCGCAGGAAAGTGTTGGTGAGCACGCCCTCGGGAGCGCCAGCATCGGTGAAAAGCTGCTCGATCGCGACCGCACATTGGGGGGTGATCTCCGCGTGCTTGAGGATGATCGTGTTGCCCAGAACCAGGTTGGGACCCACGACGCGAACCGCTTGGTAGAAGGGGTAATTCCACGGCTCGATGGCCAACAGAACGCCGACCGGCTGGATCTCGATGAGCGCCTCGCCTTTGCCCATGAGCGGCTTGACGGACGTCGGTTCGAGGAACGTGGGCCCGTTGTCGGCGTAGTACTTGAGGATCATCGAGCACAGGTAGAGCTCGCCCTTGGCCTCTTCTTGGCGCTTGCCCATCTCCGTGGTGATGAGCTTCGCGAGGTCGTCCCGACGCTCGTCCATCAACTCAGCGGCCCGGCGGACGACGGCGGCACGCTCCTCAACCGGGCGCTGACGCCAGTCCTGATAAGCAGCGTGTGCCCGACCGATGATGCCGTCGATATCCTCGGTGGGAGTGAAGTCGAACGTCTTCTCCGTCTCCCCCGTGAACGGGTTGACCGTCGCGTAACGGCGTTCGACGGACTCGGGATTCCCCTGTGGTGCGGTCTGCGTCGCTGTCATGCCTGGTCCTCAATTCAGTTCGGTTTCTTGGAACTGGTGCGTCCACGACGACTCTCCCCCATCGTCATGAAGTAGTCACCCCAGAGCGGATGGGGCTCAGGCGATGAACCCGTCCCAGCCGGCGTCCAGATAGTCGATGAACCTGGGGCTCACGGACTGTGCCGCGAGGTGCTCGCGGGTCACGGGATGAGCCAGGCTGGTGAAGCCGGGATCGGCCACGATCTGCTGCGCGAAATCGTGGTGCACGATCGCGCCCATGCCGACCGAGACGAAGTCGGCGCCCTGCTCCAGGCACCATCCCGCGTCGGTGGCGGACAGGACCTTGCCGGCTACTCCCAAGCGCGTCTCGCCGCGCGGGAGGTCGGTGAAGTGGTCGATCAGCAGGTCCGTGCTTTCGACCGTACGAGGCTTCATGAAAACGTCCCACAGCGACATGTCGAGGTAGTCGAGCAGGCCCGAGGCCAGGACCCGCCGCGCGACCTCCCGACCCTCGGGCAGGGTGATGCCGCTGCCCTCCGGAGTGAGACGCAGACCCACCTGGAAGTCCGGTCCCGTGGCGGCGCGGATCCCCTGGAGGATCTCCATCAGCATCCTCGCGCGGTTGTCCAGAGAGCCGCCGTATCGGTCCTCGCGCTGGTTGTGGCGACCATCGAGAAACTGACACACCAGGTAGCCGTGCGCCCCATGCACCTCGACCCCGTCGAAGCCTGCCG
>JBKJLP010000336.1:0-3274 GCA_046596735.1 Mycobacteriales bacterium
AAGTTCGACCAGCCGCTGTACGGCGAGAAGGGCCTGTCCGGCGACGTCGAGGGCTTTGACGTCGAGATCGCCAAGATCATCGCGGACGAGATCGGCGTGAAGCCCGACTTCACCGAGGCCGTCAGCAAGAACCGCGAGCCGTTCATCCAGAACGGCAACGTCGACATCGTCGTGGCGACGTACACGATCAACGACAAGCGCAAGGCGGTCGTGGACTTCGCCGGCCCCTATTACCTGACCGGACAGTCGCTCATGGTCCGCAAGGACGACGACAGCATCAAGAGCAAGGACGACCTGGCCGGCAAGAAGGTCTGCTCCGTCGAGGGGTCGACCCCGGCCGAGCGGATCAAGGAAGTCGCACCGAAGGCCCAGATCACGCTGTTTGACACCTACGGCAAGTGCGCCACGGCCATGGAGAACAAGCAGGTCGACGCGGTCACCACGGACGAGGCCATCCTGCTCGGACTCGCGGCCAAGAAGCCTGAGGCGTACAAGGTCGTCGGGCGTCCATTCAGCGATGAGCCGTACGGCATCGGGCTGAAGAAGGGCGACCAGGCCTTCCGCGACTTCATCAACGACACCCTCGAGAAGATCTACAAGGACGGTCGCTGGGAGAAGGCCTTGAAGGACACGGTCGGCAAGGTGCAGGACGACCTGCCGAGCCCGCCCGCCGTCGACCGCTACACCTCCAGCTAGCTCAAAGGTCTCCCAGCGCCGTGCAGCTTTCGACTGTCACCGACAACCTCGATCTTTACCTCGAGGGTTTCGTTGGCACGCTCAAGCTCACGGCGCTGGGGGCGCTCGGCTCGCTGGTGCTCGGCACGCTGCTGGCCACCATGCGGGTCAGCCCGGTACCAACGCTGCGGGCCGGCGCCACCGTCTACGTCGAGACGCTGCGCAACTGCCCACTTCCGGTGCTCGCCGTGCTGCTCGCCTTCGGTCTCCCCAAGCTGGGGCCGCCGGTCCAGTCGTTCAGCTTCTTCACCTGGTGCGTCGTGGCCCTCGTGCTCTATCACGCAGCTTTCGTCTGCGAGGCCTTGCGCTCCGGCGTCAACTCCGTCGCGACTGGTCAGGGTGAAGCCGCTCGCTCCCTGGGGCTGACCTTCAGCCAGACCATGTCACTCGTCGTCCTGCCACAAGCCTTTCGGACCGTCGTCCCGCCCCTGGGTAACATCCTCATCGCGCTGACGAAGAACTCCGCCGTCGCGGCGACCATCGACGTCACCGACATCACCAACCAGACCGAATTCGTCATCAACCGCACCGTCGATCCGCTGATGGCGCTCGCCGGAGCGGCCTTCTTCTATCTCATTCTCACCCTGCCGACCGGGCTGCTCATCGGCCGGCTTGAGCGACGTACGGCATTCGCCCGATGACCACCGTGACGAGCTACGGCGACCCACTCGGCCCCAAGGGCCGCCGCCGGGCCTTCGTCGCCTCCGCGCTCGGTGGCGCCTTCCTGCTCACCCTGGTGCTGTTCGCCGTCCGCAAGTTCGCTGACGCCGGCCAGCTCGACGGGGCGCGCTGGGACGAGCTGCTGTCGACCGACGGGGCGCAAGCTTTCTGGCGCGGGTTGAGGGCCACCCTCAAGGCCGCCGGCGCCGCTGTCTTCCTGTCCGTCACGGTCGGCACGATCATGGCGCTGGGGCGGCTGTCGGACAACTGGCTGCTGCGTGGGCTGGCCAGCCTCTACGTGCAGATCTTCCGTGCGCTGCCCTCGCTGCTGCTGATCTTGTTCGGCTTCTTCGGCCTGCCGGCTATGGGCATCGACGTCAGCAAATACTGGGCGCTGGTCATCGGTCTGACGCTGTACAACAGCGCGATCTTCGCCGAGGTCATCCGCGCCGGTGTCCTGTCACTGCCCAAGGGCCAAGCCGAAGCGGCCTACGCCGTCGGCATGACCCGCGGCCAAGCCCAACGGCTCGTCGTCTTGCCGCAGGCGGTGAGCCGGATGCTGCCGTCGCTCGTCGCGCAGGGCGTCGTCGTCCTCAAGGACACCTCCTACGGCTTCGTCATCGGCTACGAGGAATTGCTACGCACCGGGCAGTTTGCCGGTGAGTCGACGGCGAGCCTGTTGCAGGCCTACCTGATCGTGGCGCTGGTCTACATCAGCGTGTGCTTCGCGCTCTCGCAGCTAGCCCGCTGGCTCGAGGGCCGCACGGCACGGCGCTACGGGCGCACCTCGGTGAGCATCCCCGGTGTCGAGGACCTCGCGACCCGCTAGCCGCAGGTCTGCGCAGGGAGCGCATCCGGGACCCCAACGGTGGGCATTCCCAGAGCGACGCCCGGGGTAGTCGGCAGGCGACCGCTCTCGTGCGCATCGCCGGCCGCCGTCCGGCGGTGCGACAACACCGCTCCCTCGGCGCGCAGATAGTGCGGCGCCGCACCGGTCACCACGGTCGTCACGACATCGCCAGGTCGCACCCCGTCCGCGCGGGTGAGGTGGACGAGCCGGTTGTCGCGCGCTCGGCCGGTCATGGTGTCGGGGCCGTCCTTGCGCCCCTCCCCCTGCGACACCAGCACGTCGACGGTGCGACCGACCTGCTCCTGCATACCCGCGTACGTCAGTCGCTCCTGAAGCTCGACCAGCCGCTCGTAGCGCTCCTGGACGACAGCCTTAGGCAGCGGCGGGAGATCGCCGGCGGGGGTGCCCGGCCGTGGGGAGTACTGGAAGGTGAAGGCGCCGGCGAACCGGGACGCCTCGACGACCCGCAGGGTGTCGAGGAAGTCATCCTCGGTCTCGGTCGGGAAGCCCACGATGATGTCGGTGGTGATGGCGGCGTCCGGGATCTGCGCCCGCACCCGGTCCAGAATGCCGAGGAACCGCTCGCTGCGGTAGCTGCGCCGCATGGCCTTGAGCACCGCGTCGCTGCCGGACTGCAGTGGCATGTGCAGCGACGGACACACGGCGGGCGTCTGCGCCATCGCGTCGATCACGTCATCGGTGAAGTCGCGCGGGTGTGGGCTGGTGAAGCGGATCCGCTCCACGCCGGTCTCACCGACGGCCCGCAGCAGCTGACCGAAGGCGTCCTTCTCCCCGAACGAGCGACCGTAGGAGTTGACGTTTTGACCGAGCAGCGTGACCTCAACGACGCCCTGGTCAACCAGCATCTCGACCTCGCGCAGCACGTCGCCGGGTCGGCGGTCCTGCTCTTTGCCGCGCAGCGCCGGGACGATGCAGAACGTGCAGGTGTTGTCGCACCCGACGCTGATAGAAACCCAGGCGCTGTAGGTGGATTCGCGCCGCGCCGGCAGGGTCGAGGGGAAGACCTCG
>JBKJLP010000262.1:0-4644 GCA_046596735.1 Mycobacteriales bacterium
CTCGACACTGCCCGCATCGCGGGGGAGTCCGGTGCCGGCTTGACCGGCAAGCTCGGCGGGATGACGTACGCCGCTGGACCCGTCGGGCCGCTCGAGCGCCGGCCAAGCCGGCACCGGACTCCCCCGCGATGCGGGCAGTGTCGAGATCGCTCGCGCTCACCACGGTTCGGTGTCGCGCGAGCAGCGGTCTGAGATCGAAGAGGCACTCAAGGGCGGTCGGCTGCCGGCCGTCGTCGCCACGTCCTCGCTAGAGCTCGGGATCGACATGGGCGCCGTCGATCTCGTGGTGCAGGTCGAGTCGCCTCCGTCGGTCGCCAGCGGTCTGCAGCGCATCGGTCGCGCCGGCCACCAGGTAGGCGCCATCAGCCGCGGCGTGATCTTGCCGAAGTACCGCGGCGACCTCGTGCAGTGCGCCGTCGTCGCGGAGCGGATGGTGGACGGCGGCATCGAGGCCACCACCTATCCGCGCAACCCGCTCGACGTGCTGGCCCAGCAGATCGTCGCGATGTGCGCCCTGGAGTCCTGGACCGTCGAGGACCTCGCGGCCGTCGTACGCCGCGCGGCGCCGTTCGCCTCACTCCCGCAGTCGGCGCTCGAGGCGACGCTGGACATGCTGTCCGGCCGCTATCCGTCGGACGAGTTCGCCGAGCTGCGCCCGCGCATCACCTGGGACCGCATCACCGGCGTCCTCACCGGCCGACCAGGGGCACAACGACTCGCCGTCACCAGCGGTGGCACCATCCCGGACCGCGGCATGTTCGGTGTCTTCCTGGTCGGCGAGAAGGCCAGCCGCGTCGGTGAGCTCGACGAGGAAATGGTCTACGAGTCACGCGTCGGCGACGTCTTCCTGCTCGGCACCTCGGCGTGGCGGATCGAGGACATCACCCACGACCAGGTACGTGTCACTCCCGCCCCCGGGCAGCCGGGCAAAATGCCTTTCTGGAAGGGCGACGCGCTCGGCCGACCGATCGAACTCGGCCGCGCACTGGGCGCCTTCCTGCGCGAGTTGTCGGCCTTAGACGAGGACGAGGCCCGCCAACGCTTGACCCATGCGGGGCTGGACCCCCTCGCCGCGACCAACCTGCTGGCCTACCTCGCCGAACAGCGCGAAGCGACCGGCCGCTTGCCCGATGACCGCACGATCCTCGTCGAGCGGTTCCGCGACGAACTCGGCGACTGGCGGCTCGCGATCCACTCGCCCTTTGGCGCGCAGGTCAACCAGCCGTGGTCGCTCGCGCTGACGGCACGGCTGCGAGAGACGTATGGCGTGGACGTGCAGGCGATGCACTCCGACGACGGGATCGTGCTGAGGCTGCCTGAGACCGAGGAGGCGCCTAGCGGGGTGGCCGCGATCTTCGAACCGGACGAGGTCGAGCCCGCGGTGCAGGCCGAGGTCGGCGGATCCGCCTTGTTTGCCAGCCGTTTTCGCGAATGCGCCGCCCGCGCCCTGCTGCTCCCCCGCCGCAATCCCACCCGGCGCACTCCGCTGTGGCAGCAGCGCCAGCGGTCCGCCCAGCTGCTCAGCGTGGCCGCGCAGTACGGCAGTTTCCCGATTGTGCTGGAGACGATGCGCGAGGTGCTGCAGGACGTCTTCGACGTACCAGGCCTCGTTGGGCTGATGACCGATATTGCCGCTCGCAAGGTGCGTCTCGTTGAGGTGGAGACCCAGACCCCGTCGCCCTTCGCACGGTCGCTGCTGTTCGGTTATATCGGCGCCTTCATGTACGAGGGTGACTCCCCGCTGGCTGAGCGACGAGCGCAGGCCCTGTCGCTGGACTCGTCGCTGCTGGCTGAGTTGCTCGGCCAGGCCGAACTCCGTGAGCTCATCGACGCGGACGCGCTGGCCGAGGTCGAGTCAGAGGTGCAGCGCCTGGCCCCCGATCGCCACGTCAAGGACCTCGAAGGTGTCGCTGACCTGCTGCGCGTGCTGGGTGACCTGACCACCGAAGAGGTCATCGCTCGCGGCGGCACGCCTGCGATGTTGGCCGACCTGGAGGACACCCGCCGGGCCATTCGGGTGCGCCTAGCCGGCGAGGAGCGGTGGCTCGCCATCGAGGACGCCGGGCGCGTGCGCGACGCCCTCGGAGTCCCGCTGCCGGTCGGGATTCCGGAGACTTTCCTGGAGCCGGTCGCTGATCCGGTCGCAGACTTGGTCGGTCGCTTTGCCCGCACCCACGGTCCTTTTCACCCTGGGGACGTCGCCGCACGACTCGGCCTAGGGGTGGCCGTTGTCGACACCACCTTGGCCCGGCTCGCGGCCACCGGGCGTGTTGCGCACGGCGAATTCCGCCCCGGCGGCAGCGGCCTGGAGTGGTGCGATGCGGAAGTGCTGCGCTCGTTGCGCCGCCGGTCGCTGGCCAAACTGCGCAAGGAAGTCGAGCCGGTTCCGCCCGAGGTACTCGCGCGCTTTCTGCCGCAGTGGCAGGGCTTGGGGACGGCGGCCGGGCGCGGCACGGACCAACTGATTCGCGCGATCGAGCAACTGCAAGGGGTGTCCGTCCCCGCTTCCGCCCTGGAGACCTTGGTGCTACCGAGCCGGGTCACCGGCTACTCCGGCACGATGCTTGATGAGTTGACCGCCAGCGGCGAAGTGCTCTGGTCTGGCCAAGGCTCACTGCCCGGCAACGACGGATGGCTCTCGCTGCACCTCGCCGACGCCGCCGAGGTCACCCTGACCCCGTACGCCGACCTCACCCTCACCCCCGTGCACACGGCCGTCCTCGCCGCTCTGGACGGCGGTGGCGCGCTGTTCTTTCGGGCGATTGCCGACCGAGCCGAGTCCTGCACCGACGTCGAGCTCACGGCGGCGCTGTGGGACTTGGTCTGGGCCGGCTACCTCACCAACGACACCGTCGCGCCGCTGCGCGCACTCCTGGGTTCCGGGCGGACAGCGCACCGCAGCCGCAGCGCACCTGTGCGCCAGCGCGGCCGCTACGGGCGTGCGGTCATCCCCACCAGGACCGGGCCACCCACCGTCGCCGGTCGATGGTCGGTGCTTCCGGAGCGGGACACCGACCCGACCCGACGTACTCACGCGCTGGCCGAGGCGCTTCTTGACCGGCACGGCGTCGTCACCCGCGGGGCCGTCATGGCCGAGCGCGCACCGGGTGGGTTCTCCGCGGTCTACACGGTGCTCAAGGCCTTTGAGGAATCCGGCCGCGTCCGGCGCGGATACTTCGTCGAGGGGTTGGGGGCCGCACAGTTCGCCGTCCCCGGTGCGGTCGACCGCATGCGCGCGCTCGCGGCGGCCCGACCTGCCGAGGGCGAACCGCTCTGGACCGCACCGATCCCGGGCGGCTGGGATCACGGGACGCAACGCCAGCGACGTGATGAGGCCCGCGCCCTCGTCCTCGCTGCGACGGACCCAGCAAACCCCTACGGCGCTGCACTTTCCTGGCCGGCGACCGAAGGTGGCCACCGCCCAGGCCGCAAGGCGGGCGCCCTCGTTGTGCTCGTCGACGGAGCTCTGGTGCTCTACGTCGAGCGGGGCGGCAAGACGCTGCTGTCTTTCCGTGACGACGACGCCTGTGTTGCCCCCGCAGCAGATGCACTGGCGTTGGCCGTACGCGATGGAGCCCTTGGCAAACTCACCGTTGAGAAGGCCGATGGCGAGCCCGCGCTGACGTCAGCGCTGGGTGTGGCGCTGGAAAACGCCGGCTTCCACCCCACCCCGCGCGGCCTGCGCCTTCGAGCCTGAGCCGTGCCAGAAGGCGACACCGTCTGGCTCGCGGCCCTGCGCATGCGCGAGGCCTTGGCCGGTCGTGTGCTGACCCGCAGCGATTTTCGCGTCCCGCAGCTCGCCACCACGGATCTGTCCGGACGTGCAGTACTCGACGTCGTTCCGCGTGGCAAGCACCTGCTCACGCGGGTCGAGGGCGGGCTCACGCTGCATACGCACTTCCGGATGGACGGCACGTGGCATCTCTACGCCCCCGATGACCGATGGACCGGCGGACCTGACTGGCAGGTCCGCGTCGTCCTGGAGAACGACACGTGGCAGGCAGTGGGATACCGGCTGCCGGTCGTCGAGCTGCTCGAGACCTCCGCCGAAGGCACCGTGGTCGGGCACCTTGGGCCGGACGTCCTCGGCCCGGACTGGGATCCGGACGAAGCGCTGCGCCGACTGCAGGCCGACCCGGACCGTGAGATCGGGCTCGCTTTGCTCGACCAGCGCAATCTTGCGGGACTAGGCAACCTCTATCGCACTGAGGTTCTCTTCCTGCGCGGACTGACGCCGTGGGTGCGTGTCGCCGACGTACCCGATCTCCCGGCCGTGGTCGAACGCGGCCGACGGCTGATGATGGCCAACCGCGAGCGGTGGGAGCAGAGCACCACCGGCTCGCTCCGGCGCGGTGAGGATCACTGGGTGTTCGAACGTGCTGGCAAGCCGTGCCGTCGCTGCGGAACCCGAATCCAGTCTGCCGAGCAGGGCAAGGCTCCTGCGCAGCGCCTGTCGTACTGGTGCCCGCGCTGCCAGAACGGCCCAGCGCCCTCGCCCATGATGAGGCGCCGACCCCGGTCGAGGTGAGTGCGGATCAGTGTTGCTGTAACCGTGAGAACCGAAGACGAGGCACGAAACGCCGAGGCATACTCAGGTGAACCGCCGATCCGGCACAAGGGACAGTGACGTGCTCAACGACAGCG
>JBKJLP010000338.1:0-3184 GCA_046596735.1 Mycobacteriales bacterium
CGACCATCTGCGGGTCGAGGAAGAGGTCCCAGGACGCCAAGCCGAAGCCGCCGACGAGGGCCGCGCCGAGACCCCTGCGACTCAGTCGCTGCCCGACGAGCAGGCACGGATAGGCCATCATCGACCAGGCCAGCGGGATCACCAGCGGTACGCCGATCAGCTTGGCGCCGAGCGAACCGGCGTAGTCGTAGTCGCCGAACGGATAACCGGAGGCCGTACCCACGGCTTCGGCGATCAGCCCGGTGCCAGCGGTGATGGCGACGAACGCCGCGGTCCAGGCGAATCCCCGGTGCAGCAGCGCATGCGACACGCTGGCCACGAAGAAGGCGACGACGGTCACGACTGTCAGGACGTCCCGCGGGTGGCCGTGCACCAGGGGGTAGGCGATCTGCAACAACACGGTGAGCCCAGCGAGCGCGAGCGGGAGTTGGTCCCGCTTGTTTCGTGTCGTCAACGCGGGCACACCCTGGAGCCTAGGGACTCAGAACGGTGGAGGCGTGTCCCACGGGGGTTCGTCGCCAGGGCCGGGGATGCGCAGCAGCTCGGCGTCGATCTCGGCAACCTTGTCCGGATCAGGGAGCCGCGCCTCGGCGTCGAGGTCGGGAGGGGGTCCGGTGTGGTGGGGGACCTCCACCAACTGGCCGGCTGGGCTGCACCACAGCGTGGCGGTCGCCGTACGCAACGGAGTCCAGCCGTTGTGCTTGAGCTGGTGGGTGCGGTCGGCGCGGGCCCGCAGGTTCCACGCGGCGGTGGGTCCGGCCGGGTAGGGGTCCTCGTGGTCGTGGTGACACCGGGCTGCTGGGACGCGCGTGCCGGTGGGTCCGTCGCAGTAGAGGTCGCGCAGGTCGATGAAGGACGAGAGGGCGTCGCTGGGATCGTGGCGGGGCTCGGTCCGCCAGGTTTTCTCGGTGATCTGGCCGGGATCGGCGACCATGGCCAGGACCTCCTCGCGGACACCCTGAGGGGTCGGGACGGGACGGACGACCCGATCGGCGCTGTCCAGGACGAACCCGTCGGGTCCGACACAGACCTGGCGCAGCTCGGCGCTCGTCAGCCACTGCCGACACTGCGGAGCGCTGATCCAGCCGTAGCCGGGGAGCCAGCCGGGTTCGTTGTCCAACCCAAGGGCGGTGGTGACGGGTAAGTGGATGAGGACCTGCACGGGACGGACCCGTCGACGATCACCCAGCCAAGCCGGCCGCGACTCCGGCGCGGCCGGCTGGACAGTGGTGGCCGCTGAGCCGGGATCGTCGACACCGAGGTCGAGGGCGAGGTCAAAGCGCAGGGCATCGATGGCGCGGGGGTCACCGGCGGCACGGGCGGCGCGGGCTGCGGTGGTGACCGCCTCGTAGAACAGGACAAGTGGCAGCGCGGGGCCAGTCAGGACGAGGCTGGCCTGGTCGTCGCGCCCCGGGTGCAGTCGAACATCGCGGCTGGCGGCAGCCTTCGCCGACCGGGCTGCGGCGGCGTCAGCGTCGTGGCGCAGCTCGATGGTGCGGACCGCATCGCGGATCCGCGACGGGGTGAGCCGGCAGGCGCGTTCGGGGAGTTCGGCCTCGACCGCCGCGATCACGTGGGGGTCGCAGCCGGCGGACTCCTCGATCAAGACGCGGGCGTTGTAGGCCGGCAGCAAACCGTCCTGGAGCAGAGCCAGGGTCCGAGGGTGGGACTGCACGAGGGCGACGGCCAAGAAGATCTCCTTTGCCGCTCCTTGGTCGCTGCACCGCCGTGCCACTGCGACCTCACGGATGAAGGACTTCCACGGAGTGCTGGGACCGGCAAGGCCACGTTCGGCGGGGACCTGCGCAGCCAACCGGGCGATGACGATGGCCTGCTCCGCCCAGCGCTGCCAATCGGCCCGGACGGAAGCGCCCAGCAGCTCCAGGTCGCTCCGGAACTCCGCCCGATCAAACGGCCCAAACAGATCCGTGAAGGAGGGCTGAGTCGAGGGCCTGAACATGATCGAACATTAGTTCGAGTAGGGAGAAGCGTCAAGAGAAAAAGCCAACTGTGGATGGATTTTTTGCTCGGTCTGTGACGGATAGTGAAGGGTGATCGCGCGGTGAGTTACCTGGGCTGGATCGTTCCCCGGAGGGCGGCGACCGAGGCGCGCAGAGCTTGCCGGGCCGCCGTCCCGTGGTCGGCGAACCAGTCGGGCTCGTCGTCGGTGAGGTCGTCGTAGACGTCCTCGAGTTCGGGTGCGGCAAGCGCCTTGCCGGCGGCGGGGTCATCGATCAGCAGGTGCCACAGCTCAGAAATCTCCGCGGTGGATGGCTCCGGCGTGCCGTGGTCCAGCCACCCGCCGAGGTCGAGGTCGATCTCGTCGGGAAGGTCGTCGAGCAGGTCGAAGCCGTGCTCCTGCGCGTAATGCTCCAGCCCCGCACGGGTGCTCCAGACCGGGATCACGCCGCTGACGTGCAGCAGCAGATCGGCGTCGTCTTGCACCACCCAACCAGCATGCCAGCGCGCCGCACCGTCAAGAATCAACACTTCGTACATCTCAGCCACGTCGCAAGACCTTACGGACAAAGGATGGATTGCGGTCGGCGAGCACCGTCGCGGCCGCGGATCGGCCGCTGGCCCCGAAGACGCCGCCGCCCGGGTGCGTGGAAGCGCCGCACAAGTAGAGACCCGGCAGTGTCGTGACGCGATAGCCAGCCAGTTCGGGCATCGGGCGCCACAGGAACATCTGGTCGAAAGCCATCTCAACGTGCATGACCTGACCGTTGCGCAGACTAAGCTCTCGCTCAAGATCAAGCGGTGTCTGCACGTACATCTGCTCGACGGAGGATGCGAAACCGGGCGCTACGCGATCCACGGCCTCGACCAGTTTGGTTCCTTCCCGCTCGGCGATGGTGTCCCAGTCCTCGCCGTTGGACAGGGCGTACGGGTGCCACTGACCCCAGACCGTGATGTTGTGCTTGCCCGGCGGCGCGATGGTGTCGTCAAAGGCGCTGAACGTCATGGCCAGCACAGCCGGATCCGTGGGCGGCACTCCCGCGTTGAAGTCTCCGTGGGCCTTGCGTAGGGACTGACGGCTCGGCGCGATGAGCTGGATAGAGCGGTAGGTCTCCTCCGTCGCAGCGGGATAGCGCGGAAGGTCGTTGGTGGCGAGGCGCACGACCATGCCGATGCCGTTGCCGACGCGCACCGTGCGGCGGGCGCGGTCGAGCAGGTCGGACGA
>JBKJLP010000408.1:0-2806 GCA_046596735.1 Mycobacteriales bacterium
GGCAAGACCTACCTCGCGATGGCCAAGGCCGTGCAGGCGCTGCAGGCCAAGCAGGTCAACCGCATCATCTTGACCCGCCCGGCGGTCGAGGCCGGCGAGCGACTGGGCTTCCTGCCCGGCACCCTGTACGAGAAGATCGACCCCTACTTGCGACCGCTCTACGATGCGTTGCACGACATGCTCGACCCCGACTCGATCCCACGCTTGATGGCGGCCGGGACGATCGAGGTGGCTCCGCTCGCGTACATGCGCGGGAGAAGCCTTAACGACGCGTTCATCATCTTGGATGAGGCGCAGAACACGTCGGCCGAGCAGATGAAGATGTTCTTGACCCGACTGGGGTTCGGCTCGCGGATCGTCGTGACCGGCGACATCACCCAAGTCGACCTGCCCGCAGGCACGCCGAGCGGGCTGCGTTTGGTTCGCGACATTCTCGACGGCGTCGAGGACGTGCACTTCTCGCTGCTCGACTCGAGCGATGTCGTGCGCCACAAACTCGTCGGGCGCATCGTCGATGCCTACGCCCAACACGACGCCGAGGAAGCGCGCTGACATGAGCATCGAGCTGATCAACGAGAGCGGCGTTGTCGTCGACGAGCAAGCCCTCGTTCAGGTGGCACGACATGTGCTGGAACGGATGGGGGTGTCTCCCCTCGCGGAACTGTCGCTGATGATCGTTGACCTGCCCGAGATGGAGAAGCTGCACATCAAGTGGATGAACCTGCCCGGGCCGACCGACGTGCTGGCATTCCCGATGGACGAGCTGGACCTTCGCGGTTCGCGCGGGGTGCCGCACGGTTCTGGTCACGGGGCACACGACGCGGACCCTCCTACGCCGCAGGTGCTGGGCGACGTCGTCCTGTGCCCGCAGGTCGCCGAGCGACAGGCGCTCGAGGCCGGTCACCCTACCGAGCACGAGTTGCAGATGCTGTGCACCCACGGCGTGCTGCACCTCCTGGGCTTTGACCATGAGGAGCCCGAGGAACACGCCGAGATGTTTGGCCTCCAGAGTGAGCTGCTTGCCGCCTGGCACGCCGCGCGGAGCAACTGATGTCACTGTCGTCGGGGCTGCCGATCGCCGTGGCCGTGTTGTTCGTGGTCGTCGCCGGTCTCGTTGCCTGCCTCGAAGTAGCGCTTTCCCGGGTCTCGCGGGTCCGGGTCGAAGAACTCGTCCGCGACAGCGCGACGGGGGCCGTACGACTCCAGCGTGTTCTCTCCGACCCGCCCCGATCGCTCAATCTGCTGCTGTTGCTGCGCATCATCTGTGAGCTGGCTGCCGTAGGGATCGTCGTCGCTTACTGCATCGCCCGCATCGACGGCTCGGTCGCGGTCGTCGCCGCCGTTGCCCTCATGACCGTGGTCAATTACGTGTTCGTCGGTGTCGCGCCGCGCACCATTGGACGGCAGCATCCGGATCGGGTCGCTCTGGCTGGCGCCGGCGTAACCCTCGCGCTGACGCGCTTGTTTGGTCCGTTGCCGCACGTGCTGATCGCTTTCGGCAACGCGGTGACACCTGGCAAAGGGTTTCGTGAAGGCCCCTTCGCTTCGGAGGCTGAGTTGCGGGACCTCGTCGAGATCGCTCAGGAGCGCGGCGTCGTGGAGCGGGCCGAGCGGGACATGATCAACTCCGTGTTCGATCTCGGGGACACCATCGTGCGCGAGGTGATGGTTCCGCGTACGGACATCGTCACCATCGAACACAGCAAGACGGTTAAGCAGGCGATGAACCTGTTGCTGCGCAGCGGTTTCTCGCGCGTACCGGTGGTCGGGGACAATGCCGACGACGTCTTGGGTGTGGCCTACCTCAAGGACCTCGTCCGCAAGGAGCGATCCGACGGGGGAGCTTCGGTCAAGGTGGAGGAGGTCATGCGCCCACCCGTGTTTGTTCCGGACTCCAAGCCGGTGGATGAGCTGCTGCGAGAGATGCAGGCCGAACTCGGGCACATCGCCGTCGTCGTCGATGAGTACGGCGGGACGGCTGGTCTGGTCACCATGGAAGATGTGCTCGAGGAGATCGTCGGAGAGATCACCGACGAGTACGACCGGGAGGCTCCGTCGGTCGAGCAGATCGACGGCACCACCCATCGGGTCACGGCCCGGCTTCCGGTCGAGGACCTGGAGGAGTTGTACGACGTGGACCTGCCGCACGACGACGTCGAGACCGTCGGCGGCCTGCTGGCGATGGCGCTGGGGCGGGTGCCGATTCCCGGTGCCACGGCCAAGATCGGGGGGCTGATCCTGGTCGCCGAGAGCAGCAAGGGCCGACGTAACCAGATCGGAACTGTGCTCGTGCAGCGCGCCGAGGTCGCGCCCGGCAAGCAGTCGGGGCCGGCGCAGACCAAGGGACGGTCGCGATGACCGAGCTGTCGGCCGAGGACGCCAAGATTGTGACGTTGGCCAGGGGCGCTCGACTGCGCGCGCACGCGCCGCACACCGGCATCGCCGAGGGGGCCGCCGTACGAGACACGGACGGCCGGACCTACGCGGCGGCCACGGTGGAGAATGCCGATGTCACGCTGACGACTTCCGCGCTGCGAGCCGCTGTCGCTGCGGCGGCGTCGAGCGGGGTCCGCACGTTCGAAGCGGCAGCCCTCGTCGCGGACGGGCCGCTGCGGGCGGCAGATCTGGCCGTGCTGCGAGAGTTCGGTGCCGGGGTCCCGGTGCTGCTGGCCGGTTCCGATGGCACGGTGCGGGAAACGCTCAGCACCTGACGCGTCGATGGTCGAGCCGAGCGTGCGCGACACTGGTGCATGACCTTCCGCTCCGGCTTCGCCTGTTTCGTGGGGCGTCCCAACGCGGGCAAGTC
>JBKJLP010000468.1:0-3585 GCA_046596735.1 Mycobacteriales bacterium
GCGTGCCTGTGGACAACCGGACGGCTGGAACCCGAGGCATCCAGCCGCGTGGCCACGCGCACCGCCCGTGGCTGGTGTGACTGGTGGGGCGGTCACTGGATGCTGCGAGTTCCGGCCGTCCGGTTGTCCACAGGCACGCATGCAGGTGCCGGCTGGCCGCGGCACAGTGCTGGCATGCCGGTGCACCCCGAACTGTTTGCGGCTCGCAGCCAGGGGCTGCTGACCTCGGGCCAGTTGCGAGGGGCCGGGGTTCCACGGGCGAGCCTGTCCCGAGCGGTGGCTCGTGGGGACGTGCTGCGGCTACGTCGCGACGTCTACACAGTCCTGCCCCTAGACCCGCTGCCGCGCTTGGTCGTCACCGAGTCAGGGCCCGCTCCCGCCTACGTGCGCCAGGTCCGCGCAGTGCTCCTCAGCTTGGGGGACTCGGCGGCGGCTTGTGGCCGTACAGCGGCGGCGTTGTACGGCTGGGGCATGCTGATCGAACCCAGCCGCACCATGGAGGTCGCCGTGCGCCACGGCCGGGGACGTAGCAAGGCCCGCGGGGTGGTCGTTCAACAGCGACGCCGACTCCGGCGACGGCTTTGGGTGGCCCTGCCGAGCACCACACCGTTGCGGCTGACCACGCCGACGCAAACCGTGCTCGATTGCTGCCTCGCGCTGCCGCTCCTTGAGGCTGTGGTGATTTGCGATAGCGCGCTGCGCGCGGGTGCCGTGACACTCGCGGGTCTGCGCGAGGCCGCGCAGCGCCAGCCGGGCGTCCGGCAGGCGGCCAGGGGGCGGCGGGTGATCGAGCTAGCGGACCCTGAAGCCGGATCGGTTCTCGAGTCAGTACTGCGCGCGCGCCTCCTGCTCGCGGGGCTCAGCGGCTTCACGACGCAGCTGAGCATTCCCGTGGGCGCCGGCCTAGCTCACCGCGTCGACTTCTGCTTTGCCGCGGCTCGCCTGGTTGTAGAGGTGGATGGCGCCAAGTGGCACCCCGAACCAGGGCCAGACCGCCGACGGGACAACGCCTTAGCGGCCGCGGGTTATCGGGTGTTGCGCTACACCTGGGCCGAGGTCGTGTACGACGGACCGCGGGTCGTCGCCGAGATCGCTGCTGCGCTGCAGGTGGGAACCGGCGGCATCCGGTTGGCCGCCGTTGCGGCGCGGAGGGCCGCGTGAGACCAGTTCCAGACCGGACTGGATGCAGTGAGTTCCGCGCGGGCGCCCACCGCTCTAGGGTGGATGCGTGCTGAAGGTGGGACTGACGGGCGGGATCGGCTCGGGCAAGTCGACGGTCAGCGGGCTCCTCGCTGAGCGCGGCGCGACCGTCATCGACGCTGATCTGATCGCTCGTGAGGTCGTCGAGCCGGGGACCCCTGGGCTCGCCGCGGTCACGGCGAAGTTTGGCCGCGACATCCTCCGCGACGACGGGTCGCTGGACCGCGAGCGCCTTGGCCACGTGGTCTTCGGCGACCCCGCCCAGCGCGCAGCCCTCAACGCCATCGTGCACCCGCTGGTGGGGGAGGAGACCGCGCGTCAGCTCGCGGCAGCCGAGGCCGCCGAGGCTGACATCGTCGTCTTCGATGTCCCGCTCCTCGTCGAGAACGGACTGCAGGACGCGTACGACGTCGTGGTGGTCGTCGCGACAGAACCGGCAACCCAAATCGCCCGCCTTGCCCAGACGCGCGGCATGACGGAGGCCGATGCCCGGGCCAGGATCGCTGCGCAGGCCTCGCTTGCCGACAAACTGGCGGCGGCCACCCAGGTGATTCACAACGATGGCACCCGGCAGCATCTCGTCGCCCAGGTTGATGCGCTGTGGAGCACCCTGCTCGCCCACGCCACGAAGTTGTGACAGAAATCCGGTTTCGTACGCGGAGCGGCGGGAAGACACGTAGGTTCCCTTTGTGCTCTTCCGACCGGCGCTGCGTGCGCTTGACGTCCGCGTGGCCGCGATCGGGGTCACCCACCACCTGACCGTGGCGACCGCTGCTGTCCTACTGCTCGGCCTCGGCGCAGCCAGCGCAGGTAGCGGCGCACACTCGGCGGCCGTGGTGCAGCCGATGCCCACGTCGGCCTTCGCCGTTGAGCCGCAGATCGTCGTCCCGACGCTGCGCACCCCTGCGCCCAAGCTGCGGGTCGTCGGGCCGAAGGTCAAGCAGGCGCCACCGGCCACGCGGCACGCCATCCCGCCGATGACCTCCCGCTACCTGCCAACCGGTACCGGCATGTGGATCCACGACTGGTCAGCGACCGAGAGCGGACATGCGCCGGAGGTTGTCGCCCGCGCCCAAGCCGCTGGCCTTACCCACCTCTACGTACAGACGGGGAGCAGCAAGAAGGGCTGGATCGGGCAGCAGGTGCTCAGTCAGTTGCTGCCGGCCACCCAGGGCACCGAACTCAAGGTCATCGCCTGGGATTTCCCCACCCTGATTAACCCCGAGGACGACGCCCGCCGGCTGGTCAAAGCAGCCTGGTGGCGACGTCCCGGCGTGCCGATGATCGCTGCAGTGGCCCCGGATATCGAGACGCTGTCTGAGGGCACACACGCGACGCCGTCGACCATCGACCGCTACTACCGGACCCTGCGCAAGGAACTGCCCGCCCGCGTCGCGATTCTGGCGACGGTGCCCTGGCCCAGCGAGAAGCGCATCAGTCGCTACCCCTATACACGCACGGCCTTGCACGCGGACGCCTTCGTCCCGATGGCCTATTGGTACAACCGCTCCCCGTCGGTCGTCACGGGGACCTCGATGCGGGTTCTCCGGCAGTTCGGTAAGCCGGTGTTTCCCGTTGGTCAGGGCTATGACGGACGCGTGGATGCGCCCTATCTTGCCGTCGACCCAGACCCGGGCAAGAGCGTGGATGCTTTCGTGTCCGCGGCGAGGGCTGGCGGCGCGACGTCCTTGAGCCTGTGGTCCTGGCAGACCACGGGTCCGTTGCAGTGGCAAAGCTTGGCACGCGCGAGTGGGCACTTCACGAACACGGTCGTTCCGAAGTCGCCCAAGAGTGGCCGTAGCGGTTGGCACCCGGGCCGGCCGCTGGGGACCGGCTGATCCCGCCGTTGTCAGACACCGCCCGTAGCCTGGATAGGTGACTAAGCCGCTGCCGCCCCACGGTGCGACGCCCATCGTCGAGCGACTCGCGACGGACCTACGCCGGACCACGCGTCGCTTCGAAGTGGTGTCGGACTTCCAACCCGCGGGTGACCAGCCGGCTGCGATTGACGAGATCGAGAAACGGCTCGTCGAGGGTCGCCCCGACGTCGTCCTGCTCGGCGCGACCGGCACCGGCAAGAGCGCGACAACGGCGTGGCTGGTCGAGCGGGTCCAGCGGCCCACCTTGGTGATGGCACCTAACAAGACCCTCGCTGCCCAACTAGCTAACGAGTTCCGCGAGCTGCTCCCGCACAACGCGGTGGAGTACTTCGTCAGCTACTACGACTACTACCAGCCCGAGGCTTACGTCCCGCAGACCGACACCTATATCGAGAAGGACTCCTCGGTCAACGAGGAGGTCGAGCGGCTCCGGCACTCCGCCACGATGTCGTTGCTGACCCGTCGCGATGTCATCGTGGTCGCGTCGGTGTCGTGCATCTACGGC
>JBKJLP010000025.1:0-3979 GCA_046596735.1 Mycobacteriales bacterium
CTAACCGGACGCGACCGCCGTAGGACTCGAGTCGCTTCTGTAGGGCCTCGGACAGCATGCCGCTGCCGCCCTTGGGGTGGCCAGGCGGCTTGAGGTGCATGACGGTGTTCCAACCGACGAGATCAGCGGTTGCGACCTCGTGAGTCGGCGGGCCGGACTGGGCGCCCATCCAGGCCAGCGCCGTCTTGAGCCGTTCGTCGTCGAAGTGCTCGTCGAGCAGCGCATCGCCGCTGGTGAGGAACTGCCGCGACAGCTCGAGCCCGTCGAGACCAGTGGATTTTCCGACGCCCCAGAGCGTGCGGCCCAAGTGCATCGGCGTGGGTGCACCCTGGAAAGCCTCAAAAACCCGCAGGTTGCGGGCTGACCAGTCGGTCACGAAGGCGCGATAGGCCTCGGCGTCGCGGGTGCCGCAGACCGCCTCGATGGACGTGCACGTGCGATCGAGATCAACGTGAAAGTGGATGCCCTCGTCGCCGAAAGGTGCGAAACCCCAAGGGTCAAGGTCTTGATACTCCAGCCCACACAGATCAAGCCGCAGGTCCTCCACGATGCCGGTGTGCCGGACCATGATGTGCGCGCTCGAACCGCGATCCATGCGATACCCGGGGAAGCGCTCGACGGTGCTGACGGCGCCCCCGACGACGGTGTCGCGTTCAACGACTTCGACGTCGAGGCCGGACTTGGCGAGGTAGCAGGCGGCCACGAGACCGTTGTGCCCGGCTCCGATGACGACGACGTCAGGCATGGGGACTCAGCTCTTTGCCAAGGACGGCGAAAGTCCTGCTGTCGCCGGGGAAGCGGACGCCAGCAGCGAGCTCTACCCACCCGCCAGCCCGGTAGAAGGCGCGCGCCCGGGTCGGGGCGTCCGGCGTTGTCAGCACTGCGGTCCGTGCACCGGTCGCCTCCAGCAGCTGGTCCAGTAACTGACGGCCGAGTCCGCGGCCCTGTGCTGCAGGACGTACGTGCAGTTCGCAAACCTCGAAGGCGCCATCGAGCCAGGTGCGCGAGGCCTCGATGGTGAGCACCTGACGCACCTGGTCGTGCCACCACTGGCCGGGCGAGCCGAGGTAGCCGTAGCCGATACCGACCAAGGCGTCGTCGTCCACTGCGGCGACGACCTCCAGCCCCTTGCGGTCCAGGTGCGATGACAAGATCGATCGGCGGTTCCTGGCTGACGCGGGGGAGACCTGCATGGCCTCGGCGTAGACATCGAGCAAGTCGTCGCGGCGACGGGCGAGGGTGTCTCGGTCCCACGTGGCGATAGCGGTCATGCGGCGGGGTCCACACCGTCCAGTGTCCCAGAACTGCCTAGGACGGCGAACCGGGCAAAAAGCTCCTCGGCGTACCAACTCTCCTGGGTCGTACGACGGATCACTTCGGTGTGGGCGGCGCCGCGGTGGGCGAAGTCGCGCAACGCCGTGCTCGAGTCCCACAGGCTGAAGGTCCCCTGCAACCCGATCGGTGCCTCGCCGATGCCGACGGCGGCGCGCAGCCCGGGGGAGCGGTGCAGGTCGGCAGAGACCGGCGGGACCGCCCGCCAGAACCCGGCTGCTTTCCGCGCGGTAAGCCGAGCTCGGGTCACGGCGGCGACCGGACCTTCGGTGCGAGATGGCTCAGGCACGCCGAAGGGCTCGCACCCGCTCCACTTTCCCCTGCTGGTCAAAGGTTTCAGGTCGATGCGCCAGGTCTCGGTTGCGGCCATCTGCCAATCACGCAGGACGCCGGACTGGCGCGCAGCCTCGGCGGCATCGGCAGATTCCCAGCAGATCAGCGCGGCCCAGCGGGTCGGGTCGCTGTCGCGGATGGTGAACGTGCGGCCGTCGCCGGTGCCGAGCATCTTCGCGAAGCGCACGCCGGGGGTACGCCGCAATCGCCCTCGATCCAGTCCCATTCGCGTCAGCGCCCAGGGCACGCGGGCCGCTGGCACCCGCCACAGGTGCAGTGTGACGAGCGGAGGCACCGGCGGGGCCGGTTCGGTCATGGGCACGACATCAAGCCTGTCACGCCGCGCCGCCGTCAGCCACGCCTAGACGTGCAGGCCGCACTCCACCTTGTTGGTACCCGACCAGCGGCCACTCCGGGCGTCGGCACCCGCGGGGACCCGGTGCGTGCACGGCGCGCAGCCGATAGAGGGATAGCCGTCGTACGCCAGCGGGTTGACCAGCACGCCGTGCTTCGCGACGTAGGAGTCCACGTCGTCCTGCGACCACGCCACGATGGGATTGACCTTGACCATGCCGCGCTTGGCGTCCCACTCGACCTCGCACGCGTCCCGGCGAGTGTCTGTCTCGCTACGACGGATGCCTGAAGCCCAAGCGACATAGGGCTCGAGGGCGCGCGCCAGCGGCTCCACCTTGCGCATCGCGCAGCACGCCGTCGGGTCGCGATCCCACAAATCCGCACCGTGCTCCGCATCCTGCTGCACGACGGTGAGCAGCGGCAGGACAGTCCGGACGTTGACGGCGTACGACGTGGCGACCGCGTCACGGGTGCCGATGGTCTCGGCGAAGTGGTAGCCGGTATCGAGGAAGAGAACGTCGACGCCCTCGGCCACACTGCCGGCGAGGTGCGCGAGCAGCCCATCACCCATCGACGAGGCGATGGCGAAGCGTGGGCCGAACTCCTCGATGGCCCAGCGCAAGATGTCCGTCGCACTCGCTCCAGCGAGGTCGTTCTGTCCCCGCTCGGCGACCCGCCGCAGCTCGCTACTCCTCATCGGTACCGGAAATTCCTTTGTAGCGAAGGGTGAAAACCCGAGTGCAGTCCTCGCATCGCCAATCGCCGTGACCCTTGTCGGGATCGTCGCCAAAGGGCCGTAGTCGGTCCTCCCCGCAGTACGGGCAGAACATCGGCGCGGCGTGGCCGCTCATCGCAGCAGCGCTTCGTCGACCCGCCTGGCCCAGGTGGCGAAGCGCTCGTCGGGCTCGCGGTGCTCAAGGTAGGTCCGCAGCAGCCGCTCGAGGTAATCGACCGTGCCGTCCGCGGTGACCTTGAGCCCGCGTGACTTGCGACCGAATCCGGAGTCGGTCCCCAGCGAGCCGCCGAGGTGGACCTGGAACCCCTCCACGCCGTCGACGATCGAGCCCTTCAGCCCGATGTCGCCGGTCTGGAAGCGCGCGCACGAGTTGGGGCAGCCGTTGACGTTGATCGTCAGCGGCTCGTCAAAGTCGGGCAGCCGCTTTTCCAGCTCGGTGTAGAGATCGACCGCCCGAGCCTTGGTTTCGACGATCGCCAACTTGCAGAACTCCAGACCCGTGCAGGCGAGCACACCGCGGCGGAACCGCGACGGTCGCGCCCGAAGGTCTTCGGTCTCCAACAGATCCACGACTTCCTCCGCGCGAGCAGCCGGGACGCCGAGCAGCACCAGCCCCTGCTGCGCCGTGGTGGCAACGCGCCCGTCCCCGTAAGCCTGGGCCAGCGCTGCGACGCTCTGCAGCTGCCGTCCGCTGGTCCGGCCGGCGCGTGCCACCACACCGATCGCGACGTTGCCGTCGTGCTGCGGTGTGACGCCCACGTGGTCGCGGTCGTCTGTCGGCGCAGCCTCCGGTCCGTCAGCAAGCGCATAGCCCAGGTAAGCCTCGGACTCGAGCATGTCGCGAAAGCGCTCGGGACCCCAGTCAGCAATGAGGAACTTCAGTCGGGCGTGCATCCGCGAGCGCCGGTAGCCGTAGTCCCGGAAGATCCCGACCGCCCCTGCCCAAACTTCGGCTACCTGCGCGGGGGTGACGAATGCGCCTAGCCGTACGCCCAGCTTGGGGTTGGTCGACAGTCCACCGCCGACCCACAGGTCGTAGCCAGCGCCGAGCTCGGGATGCACGACGCCCACCAACGCGAGGTCGTTGATCTCGTGGTTGGTGCAGTGGTGCGCGCAGCCACTGATGGACGTCTTGAACTTGCGCGGCAAGTTGGCGAACTCAGGGTCTCCGAGGTAGCGCTTGGCCACCTCGCGGATCGCGCCGGAGGCGTCGAGCACCTCGTC
>JBKJLP010000149.1:0-7862 GCA_046596735.1 Mycobacteriales bacterium
TCTCACGGTTACCGCCGCATTGTGGTGGCCGAGACAGACCGCTGGCTCGTCCGCGGCGCCTCAGTCGCCGCAGAGCATCGGCTCGTGTTGGCGCGGGCTCTCGGTCGGCCGCTCACCACACAGGAGAGCGTCCACCATCGCAATGGCGACCGGCTCGACAACCGACTCGAGAACCTCGAACTCTGGTCGCGCTACCAGCCCAGTGGAGCCCGCGTACGAGACCTGGTTGCGTGGGCAAAGGCGGTCTTGGAGCAGTACGGAGAAGCAGAACTGCCTGGCCACGAAGCGTGGCCAGGCAGTTACTGAACGTACCCCCGATGGGATTCGAACCCACGCCGACGCCGTGAGAGGGCGCTATCCTAGGCCGCTAGACGACGGGGGCAGGACCGTATTCAGTTGTTCGTGCGCTGGGGTACCTGGACTCGAACCAAGACTAACGGAACCAGAAACCGCCGGGCTGCCAATTACCCCATACCCCAAAGCGTTGCAGCCGCGAGCCTACCGGACCGAGAGCACCGCACTCAAACGACAAGCGACTGCGCCGAGCGAAGCCTACCGAGCACGCGATCCTTGCCCAACAGGGCCATCGACTCCGGTAGCGGAGGGGCAATCGCTGCCCCGCAGACGGCTGCGCGCAGCGGCGCGTAGGCCTTACCTCGCTTCAGTCCGAGCCCGTCCTCGAGCAGGGCACCGTCGATAGCGGACTGCACGCGCTCGGTGTCCCACACGTCCACCTCCGCCAAGGCAGCAGCCGCCGCCGTGAGCACGTCGCCCGCACCGACGAGCGACTTCTGCGCGGCGGCGGGGTCGACGACGAAGTCCTGCTCAGCGACGAACAGGCAGCGCACCAGGTCCGGCGCCTCGGTGAGCACGCCCATCCTGGTCTGAATCAGCGGCACCGCGCCGGTGAGCATCGCTGACTGCTCATCGGTCGGTGGGTCGGACATCAGCCCAGCGGCGTGCAGGACCGGCACGAGTCGGCGGTGCAGGTCCTCCTCAGACAGCTCGCGCAGGTAGTGCCCGTTGAGCCAGAGCAGCTTGTCCAGGTCGAAGACCGGACCGACCGTGCTGACCCGACTCCAGTCGAACGTCTGTGACATCGTCGCGAAGTCGAAGACCTCCTCCCCCGACGGCAGCGAGTAGCCGAGCAGCCCCAGGAAGTTGAGCAACGCCTCAGGGAGATAGCCCTGTTCCATGAACCAGGTCAGCCGAGCCGCGGGGTTCTTGCGCTTGGAGATCTTGGACTTGTCGACGTTGCGCAGCAGCGGCATGTGCGCGAACGCCGGCCGGTCCCAGCCCAACCAGTCGAACAGCAACAGGTGCTTGGGGGTCGAGGAGATCCACTCCTCACCGCGCACCACATGGGTGATGCCCATGAGGTGGTCGTCGACAACGACAGCCAGGTGGTACGTCGGGAAACCGTCGGCCTTGAGCAGGACCTGATCATCCGGTCGAGGAGCCGAAACCTCGCCCCGGATGAGGTCAACGAAGGTCAGGGGGGCCTCGTCCGGGACCAACATGCGGACAACGGGAACGTCACTAAAGCCGTCCAGTTCGGCGCGCTGCTCGCGGGTCAGCCCGACGCAACGGCGGTCATAGCCGGTCGGCTGCTTGGCCTTCTGCTGCGCCTCGCGCATGTCGGTGAGTCGCTCGGTGGAGCACCAACAGTGGTAGGCGTGGCCAGCAGCCAGCAGTTGTTCAACATACGGCTGATAGGTCTCCAGCCGCTCGCTCTGGCGATAAGGCGCGAAGGGTCCGCCCTTGTCCGGCCCCTCGTCCCAGTCGAGACCCAACCAGCGCAGGGTGTCGTAGACCTGCTGTTCGCTGTCGGCCTGGAAGCGAGCCCGGTCGGTGTCCTCGACCCGCAGCACAAACGATCCGCCCTGCTGGCGGGCAAACGCGAGATTGAACAGCGACATGTAGGCGGTCCCGACGTGGGGATCACCCGTCGGTGACGGGGCGACGCGCAGCCGCACGTTCATCGGGACACGACCGGGTTGGTCAGGCTGCCGACGCCTTCGAGGGACACCGTGACAGAACCACCTGCCTTCAGCCGCCCGACGCCGGCCGGCGTACCCGTGAGGATCACGTCACCGGGCAGCAGCGTCATGAAGCGGGTCACCCACTCGATCACGGTCGGGACGTCGTGGATCAGCGCCGAGGTGCGGCCGTCCTGGCGCACCTGCCCGTCGACGACGCAGCGGACACCGACGTCACCCACGTCCAGATCGGTCTCCAACCACGGGCCGAGCGGGCAGAAGGTGTCGTGGCTCTTGCCTCGGGCCCACTGCCCGTCCTGGCGCTGGTGATCCCGGGCCGTAACGTCGTTGCCGCAGGTGTAACCCAGAACGACGTCGAGCGCGCGTTCCTTGGGCACCTCGCGGCACAGCCGACCGATGACGATGGCGAGCTCGGCCTCGTGGTCGACCTCGTCGCTGTCGCGCGGCAGCACGATGGCGTCACCGGGACCGATGACTGACGTCGACGGCTTGAGGAAGACCACCGGGCTTTCCGGCGCCGGACCGCCACCCATTTCCGCAGCATGGTCGGCGTAGTTCTTGCCGATGCACACCACCTTGCTCGGCAGCACAGGGGCGAGCAGCCGTACGGACGACAGCGGCAGGCTCTCGCCCGTCAGTTGCAGCGGTGCGAAGGGATGGCCAGCGGCGACATTGACGACCAGGTCTGCGGGGTCCTCGCCAGGACCCTCGACGACCCCAAAGGCCACGTCACCGTCATGGGAGAAGCGGGCGATGCGCACCTGGGCAGGCTAGCCGGGTGCGCCCTCAGCCGGAGGTCGCGCGCCCGGCTCGCAGCAGACCGGTCGTGTAGGCATCGTCGAGGGCCTGCCAGGACGCGGCGATCACGTTCTCGTGCACGCCGACCGTGTCCCACTCCGTGGTCCCGTCCGACGTCTCCACGAGCACCCTGGTCACCGCGTCGGTGCCGTGCGCACCGCTCACGATGCGCACCTTGTAATCGACCAGCTCCAGGGAGGCGAGCTCGGGGTAGAGCGTCGTCAGGCCCGAGCGCAACGCATTGTCAAGCGCGTTGACGGGACCGTTACCCTCGCCGGTCGCGACAATCCGCTCGCCCTGGGCATGCAACTTCACGGTGGCTTCGGAGACCACGGCGTCAGCCCGCTGCTCAACGATCACCCGCCACGACTCGAGATCGAAGTAGCGCGGCCGCTCCCCCATTTCCTCGCGCAGGAGCAGCTCGAAACTCGCCTCAGCGGCCTCGAAGGAGTAGCCCACGGACTCCATCGCCTTGACCCGCTCGATCACACGTAGGACGGCGTCACTGTCCGGCTCCAGGCCGATGGCCTTGCCCTTGAGCTCAATCGTTGCCCGCCCAGCGAGCTCGGACACCAGCAGTCTCATGTCGTTGCCGACCACGGCCGGATCGGTGTGCTGATAGAGGTCCGGGTCGGCCTTGATGGCACTGACGTGCAGGCCGGCCTTGTGCGCGAACGCACTGGCGCCGACCCACGGCTGGTGGGAATCGGGCGCGATGTTGGCGACCTCGGCGATGGCGTGCGACACCCGACCCAGTTCGGCGAGGCGACCCGTCGGCAGCACGGGATGGTCGAGTTTGTCCTCTAGCGCTGCCACCACGCTGAAAAGATCGGCGTTGCCACTGCGCTCGCCGTAGCCGTTGGCCGTGCCTTGCACGTGCGTCGCGCCGGCTTCGATCGCGGCGAGCGAGTTGGCGACCGCGCAGGACGTGTCGTTGTGCGCGTGGATGCCGACCCGGATTCCGGTCTGCACGACCTCGTGCACGATTTCGGCTAGTCGGGTCGGCAGCATCCCGCCGTTGGTGTCGCACAGCGCCGCCACATCGGCGCCGGCCTCCACCGCGACCCGCAGCACCTCCAGGGCGTACGCCGAGTCGCTCTGGAAGCCATCGAAGAAGTGCTCGGCGTCCAGGAACACCCGCTGTCCCTCGGCGCGCAGGTGCACGACCGAGTCCCGGATCATCGCCAGGTTCTCCTCCCGCGTCGTCCGTAGCGCCCGCTCCACGTGGCGCACATCGGCCTTAGCGACCAGCGTCACCACGCCGGCACCGGACTCGCGCAGGTGAGCAAGGTCCGCGGCCGCGTCGCCACCGGCCCGGCGCGTGGAGCCGAAAGCCGCCAACTGCGCCGTACGCAACGAAAGTTCGGAGCGCGCCCGCCGGAAGAATTCCGCGTCCTTGGGGTTGGCACCCGGCCAGCCACCCTCGATGAATCCCACCCCGAGGTCGTCGAGGTGACGGGCGATGGCGAGTTTGTCGTTGACCGACAGCGATAGGCCCTCGCGTTGGGCCCCATCGCGCAGGGTCGTGTCGTAGACGTGGAAGTCGTCAGTCGGCGTGAAGCTCACAACAACCCATCATGCCGGACGTCCGACGCCCGTCAGGTCGAACTGGCTTGCCGCTCCTGTGTCCAGGCGCGGAGCACGTCGCGCGCCGACAGCACTCCGACGACCTCGTCCGCCTCGACGACGACCAGGTGACGAAAGCCCCCGTGCAGCATGGTCTCGGCGGCCTGCAGCAGCGACCACTCCGGCTGCGCCATTACTGCCGTGCGCGTCAAGTGTTCGGCTGCGGGCTCGGTGTCGGGGTCTTCGCCCTTGGCGATGGCCTTGAGCACGTCGCGCTCGGTCAGGATCCCTGGACCGTCGGAGTCGGGGTCGTGGACGACGGCGGCACCGACCTTGCGCTCGGCCATGGCCTGCGCCACCTGCCGCAGCGTGTGGGTGGGACCGACGGTCACCACGGTCAGGGTCATCGCGTCTCGTACGAGCACTACTGCCTCCCGGCGTTTGCGGCGATCAGACCACGGGATGAAGCCAACCGTGGCTGTCCTGCGCCCGACCGTACTGAAGATCCATGAGCGCGGTGCGCAATTGGGTCGTCACCGGGCCTGGCTGACCGTCTCCAGCGACGGACTCGCCCCCAGGCCAGCGCAACGCCCCGATCGGCGTGATCACCGCGGCAGTTCCGCAGGCGAACACCTCGAGGACGCTGCCGTCCTGTGCGCCCTTACGCCACTCGTCGACGTCGACCTTGCGTTCTTCGACCCGATAGCCCAACTCGCGGGCCAAGGTACAGATCGAGTCGCGGGTAATCCCCTCGAGGATCGATCCCGTCAGCTCGGGGGTCACCAGAGTTCCCTCGTCGGTGACGAAGAACAGGTTCATCCCGCCGAGCTCCTCAACCCAGCGATGCTCGGCCGCATCGAGGAACACCACCTGGTCGCAGCCGTTGGCGAGGGCTTCCTGCTGCGCGACGAGAGACGCCGCGTAGTTGCCGCCGGTCTTGGCCGCGCCAGTGCCCCCAGGGGCGGCCCGGACGTATTCCTGCGACAGCCATAACGACACGGGCCGCAGGGGTCCGGAAAAGTAATTGCCGGCTGGAGAGGCCAGGACCAGGAAGCGGGCCGACTCGCTCGGCCGGACGCCGAGTCCGACTTCGTCGGCGTAGATGAAGGGGCGTAGGTAGAGCGACGAGCCGTCGCCATCGGGGACCCAATCCCGGTCGGTGCTCACCAGGAGTTCGCAGGCGCCGAGAAACGCCTCGACTGGCAGTTGCGGAAGCGCCATCCGCGCACACGAGCGGATCATGCGCTCGGCATTGCGCTCGGGTCGGAACATCGCGACCGAACCGTCGGGCTGGCGATAAGCCTTGAGCCCCTCGAAAACCTCCTGTCCGTAGTGCAGAACGACGCAGGCAGGATCCATCGTGATCGGCGCGTAGGCCTCGAGCCGGGCGTCGAACCAGCCCTGCTCCCGGGTCCACGAGATGCTGACCATGTGGTCGGTGAACGACCGACCGAAAACCGGTGCCGCGAGGATCTCGGCGCGCGCCTGCGCGTCGATCGGTGTCGTGCTGGGCTGCAGCGTGAACTCCACGGCGGTTCCCCTCTCGTCCGTATCCACCGTAACGCTCGGCGGCACAGGATCAGCCGGCCGCAAGGGTGGCGAGCGCGTCGCCCACGGCTGCGGTGCTGCGCGAGGTGGTCCCGCGGGTCAGGAGGTCGGCAGCAACGGCCGCCTCCACGCGGGCCGCCTCCGCCACATGCCCGAGGTGCTCAAGCAACAGCGCGACGCTGAGCACGGCGGCCGTCGGGTCGGCCAGCTGCTTGCCGGCGATGTCGGGCGCGCTTCCGTGCACCGGCTCGAACATGCTCGGGTGGGTGCGCGAGACGTCGAGGTTGCCGCTCGCCGCCAGCCCGATACCGCCACCGATCGCCGCGCCGATGTCGGTGAGGATGTCCCCGAACAGGTTGTCGGTGACGACCACATCGAAGCGTCCGGGGTCGGTCACGAAGAACATCGAGGCGGCATCCACGTGCTGATAGGCCAACTCGACGTCCGGGAAGTCGCGAGCGACCTCGTCGGTGACCCGCTTCCAGAGTCCGCCGGCGTGCACGAGCACGTTGGTCTTATGCACCAGCGTCACGTGCTTGCGTCGGACTTGGGCCCGCGCGAACGCGTCGCGCACGACGCGCTCGACGCCGTAGGCCGTGTTGAGGCTGACCTCGGTTGCTACCTCGTGTGGGGTACCGCCGCGCAGGACCCCACCGTTACCGACGTATGGGCCCTCGGTGCCTTCGCGCACGACCACCATGTCGATCTCCACGACACCGAGAGGCGAGGTCACCCCCGGGAAGAGACGGACGGGTCGCAGGTTGACGTGGTGGTCCAGCGCAAACCGCAGGCGCAGCAACAGTCCTCGTTCCAAGACCCCGGGCGGGACTGTCGGGTCACCCACGGCGCCGAGCAGGATCGCGTCGTGGCCACCGAGCTCGTCCAAAACGCTGTCCGGCAGGGCCTCACCGGTGCGGTGATAGGCCGCTGCCCCAAGGTCATAGAGGGTCGCATTGACCCCGGGCAGGACGACATCGAGCGTCTTGAGCGCCTCGGCGACGACCTCCGGGCCGATGCCGTCGCCGCCGATGACCGCCAGGTCGAGTCCCATGTGGCAACCTTACATTTCTGAGATAGCAATCTCAGTATGCGAGATACCTCAAGCGCGATTGACCGCACTCACGATCGCCCTGAGCGAGGCCGTAACGATGCTCGGATGCACGCCGCAGCCCCACAAAACGCGGCCGTCGACAGCCACCTCGAGATAGGAGGCGGCTTGCGCCTCCTCCCCTGCCCCGGTGGCGTGCTCGGCGTAGTCGAGGACACGGACGTCGCGATCGAGCTGGGCCAGCGCGTGCACGAACGCCGCGATGGGCCCGTTGCCCTCGCCGCGAATCGTCGCCATCTCACCCTGCCAGCGCACCACGGCCTCGATCGTGTCGACCGAGCCGCTGGCGCTGGTGTAGGAGATCAGTTCCAGCGGCGCTAGTGCATCGAGGTAGGTCTGTCGGTAGAGCTCCCAGATCCGCGACGGCGCGATCTCGCCGCCGCCGACGTCAGCGATGTCCTGCACCACCCGGGAGAACTCGATCTGCATGCGTCGCGGCAGGTCAAGGTGGTGCTCGTTCTTGAGGACGTAGGCCACACCGCCCTTGCCGGACTGCGAGTTGACCCGGATGACCGCCTCGTACGAACGACCCACGTCAAGCGGATCGATCGGCAGATAGGGAACGCCCCAGGCGAAGTCGCGGATGGGAACGCCGACCGCGTCGGCATCGCGCTGTAGCGCCTCGAAGCCCTTCTTGATCGCGTCCTGGTGTGAGCCAGAAAACGCTGTGTAGACGAGGTCACCGCCGTACGGGTGACGCGGGTGCACCGGCAACTGATTGCAGTACTCGACCGTGCGCCGGACGTCGTCGATGTCGGACAGGTCGATGCGCGGATCGATGCCCTGGCTGAACAGGTTGAGAGCCAGCGTCACGAGGCACACGTTGCCGGTCCGCTCGCCGT
>JBKJLP010000223.1:0-6195 GCA_046596735.1 Mycobacteriales bacterium
CCAGCGCACCGGCGTCGTAAGCCCGCAGCCGTTCGCGCAGCGGCTTGAGCCCGAACGGCAGCGTCTCGAGCACCTCGTACCAACGGCCGTACGGCGTCGCCACCGCCGCGTCGGCGCTGACGTACGCGATCGTCTCGTCGAGCAGCCAGCCGTCGACCTGAGCGACGACCTGCTCCACCAGGTGAGCACGCACCACCGCACCGTCCGGGTCGAGCAAGAAGCGCCCGGGCGGCCGTACGGTCGGCGCCGCTACTGCTGCGTCGGTGAGCTGAACACCGCGCGGCAGCAGCGTGGCCATCCGGGTCGCGCCCCGCCGCGCTGCACCGCCCCAGAGCACTGCCTCCTTGACCTCACCGCGCAGCGAGACCAGCTCCACCTCGAGCTGAGCCGGCAGGTGGGCGTAGTCGATGCCTGGAGCGACCTTGACGCCCACCGCGGTGAGGCGCGGGAGCCAGGACAAGATCAGGTCCAGCGGCGGGGTGTAGCTGCGCGGGTCGAAGACCCGACGGCCGCCGGCCCGACGAGCCGGGTCCACGAAGACCGAACCGGTCGGTCGCAGCGTGGTCACGTCGGCCCGGACAAGTTGCGGGTGAAGGCCCAGGACGCGGGCGTTCTCGGCGGCCAGCAGCAGGCGCGTCTCGTCCAGGTCGACGCCAGTCGTCGGCGCAACCGCGGCCAGCGCCAACAGATCGCCACCGACCGAGCAGCACAGGTCGAGCACGTGCTCACCGCCCACGAAGCGGCTCGTGCGGTGCACTGCCACGTCGTACGACGACGACTGCTCGAGCGCGTCGCCGGTCCACCACAGCTCACGACCTCGCGGATGCTTGGCGGCCGCCCGACTCTTGAGAAGGGCCTGCTCAAGTGCCAGCGGTCCGAGCTCGGGCCCAGCCAGCGCCCGCAACTGCTCGGCAGCGGCGATCCGCGCGGACGGTGTGAGGTCGAGGGTCGCGGCATGAGCCACGGCGGCCCGGCCGGCGTCGGACAGCAGCCGACGCACCTGCCCCGGGGTCAGCGGCGCTGCTTGGCCCGGTCGGCCCTGGGCGCCACGAGACGGGTGCCGGACCATTCGGGGGCGGCGCTCGTGCTTCTGGTGCTGGACAGTCCTGCCGTCGGCGCGGCCTCGTCGATGTCGCTGGGCTCGACGTGACCATCGCGACCGGCCTTGGGCGTCAGCAGCCAAATCGTGCCGTTGTCACCGAGGTTGGTCAGGGCGTCGACCAAGGCGTCCACCAGATCGCCGTCACCCTCGCGCCACCAGATCAGGACGACGTCAACGACCTCGTCGGAGTCGTCAGTCGTGATCAGCTCGGTGCCGGCGCGGGCCGCGACGTCGTCTTGCAGTGCGGTGTCGACGTCACCGTCACCACCGACGACCTGCACGACCATGCCGGGCTCAATGCCGAGCCGTTCAGCCAGGCCACGCTCTGCTGCGTGGTCCGCGGACGTGCTCACGATCGCCCCTCTCCGTTTCGCCCCGGAGGGGCGCGTGGGGGTAGTCCACCGGACAGGTCCGTCCGGCGCAAGTGCCTTGCCTCGGGCCACCGATGCGTCAACCGGCCCAGACGGGTCAGACTGATCTCGTGGAGCACCCAGATCACGACGACGATTCGGCCGGCCACGGGCACGACCACGCGCACCCGTCAGGTCTCTTCGGCTGGCTCACACAGCTGGTGGCGCCGCACAGCCACGATGCCGCCGACGCGGTCGACAGTGAGTTGGAAACCTCCCGCAAGGGCATCCGTGCGGTCTACATCTCCCTTGCCGTCCTCGGCGTCACGACGGTGCTGCAGGCGATCGTGGTCGTCATCTCTGGCTCGGTGGCGCTGCTCGGCGACACCCTGCACAACGCGTCGGACGCGCTGACAGCCGTACCGCTCGCGATCGCCTTTACCGTCGGGCGACGGGCCGCCACCCGTCGTTACACCTACGGCTACGGGCGAGCTGAGGACCTCGCCGGGGTGGCGATCGTCCTGCTCATCATCGCGTCGGCGATCTTCGCGGGGTATGAAGCGGTCCAGCGGTTGGTTGATCCGCGCGAGGTCGACCACCTCGGCGTCGTCGCCGCTGCCGGAATCGTCGGTTTCCTGGGCAACGAGGTGATCGCGCAGTACCGCATCCGCGTCGGCAAAGACATCGGCTCGGCCGCGCTCGTGGCCGATGGGTTGCACGCCCGCACGGACGGCTTCACCTCATTGGCGGTCGTCGTCGGCGCCCTGGGCGTCTCTCTCGGGTTCGAGCAGGCCGACCCGATTGTCGGCCTCGTGATCACGCTGGCCATCTTGTTCGTCTTGCGGGATGCGGCTCGGCAGGTCTATCGACGCCTGATGGACTCCGTCGACGAGGAACTCGTGGTCCAGGTCGAGCAGTCCCTGGCAGCGACGCCCGGTGTCCGCAGGGTCGGTCTGGTCCGGTTGCGCTGGATCGGGCACACCCTGCGCGCGGAGGCGGAGGTCGTCGTCGACCCCAACCTGTCCCTCATCGATGGGCACGCCATCGCGGTTGCTGCCGAGCACCAACTCCTGCACGACGTACGCCGGCTCACGGCGGCTTTCATCCATGCCGATCCCGAAGGGCTCGAACAACACGAGCTCACCGCCCACCACCTACCCGGAGGCTCCTGATGTGCCGAAGCATCCGCACCCTGCGCGCGGCCGACCCGCACCCCACGACCGGTGATGTCGACGCCGCAGCCCGGCAGTACGTCCGCAAGCTCAGCGGCTACCGCGTGCCATCCAAGGCCAACACCCAGGCCTTCGACGCTGCCATCGTGGAAATCGCGGCAGCGACCGATCGGCTGCTTGTCGCCCTGGGAACGCAGGCCGCCCCCGGACCGGAGCAACCGCCCGTACGCACCTCCGGCGCGCGAGTGCGATAAGGATGGGCGTGTGAGCGACACCAACGACGACGTCCAGTTCAGTGTGATCAGCGACGGGCTGCCCAGCCAGCTGCCCGACAACGACCCGGACGAGACGGCGGAGTGGCTGCAGAGCCTGGACGCCGTCGTCGACAACGCCGGCCGCGGACGGGCCCGCTTCCTCATGCTCAAACTGCTCGAGCGGGCGCGCGAGCAGGCCGTCGGGGTCCCGGCCCTGCGCAGCACCGACTACATCAACACCATCCCGCCGGAGCGGGAGCCGGACTTCCCCGGGGACGAGCACGTCGAGCGTCGCATCCGGGCTTACGTCCGCTGGAACGCGGCGATCATGGTCAGCCGCGCCAACCGGCCCGAGATCGGCGTCGGCGGTCACATCGCGACGTACGCCAGCGCGGCCAGCTTGTACGAGGTCGGCTTCAACCACTTTTTCCGCGGCAAGGCCGACGGGGCCTCGGGCGACCAGATCTACTTCCAGGGCCATGCCTCCCCCGGCATCTACGCGCGCGCTTTTCTCGAGGGCCGACTCAGCGAGGAACACCTCGACGGCTTCCGCCAGGAGAGCAAGCCCTTGAGCCTTCCGTCTTATCCGCATCCCCGGCTGATGCCGGACTTCTGGGAGTTCCCCACGGTGTCCATGGGGCTTGGTCCCATCGCCGCGATCTACCAGGCCCGGTTCAACCGCTACCTGCACTCGAGAGGCATCAAGGACACCACCGACAGTCACGTCTGGTGCTTCCTCGGCGACGGCGAGATGGACGAGCCCGAGTCGCTCGGCGCGATCGGGGTGGCTGCCCGCGAGGAGCTCGACAACCTGACCTTCGTCGTCAACTGCAACTTGCAGCGCCTCGATGGCCCGGTCCGCGGTAACGGCAAGATCATCCAGGAACTCGAGTCCTCCTTCCGCGGCGCCGGCTGGAACGTCATCAAGGTCGTGTGGGGCCGCCAGTGGGATGACCTGCTCGCCCGCGACGTCGATGGCCTGCTCGTGAACGCGATGAACACCACCCCGGACGGGCAGTTCCAGACCTACTCGGTCGAGGACGGCGCCTACACGCGGGAGAAGTTCTTTGGTAGCGACCCGCGACTGCTGAAGCTCGTGGAACACCTCACGGATGGTGACATCCGCAACCTGCCACGCGGTGGGCACGACTACCGCAAGGTCTACAGCGCTTTCGATCACGCACAGAAGCACGTCGGGCAGCCAACGGTGATCCTGGCGCACACGATCAAGGGCTGGACTCTCGGCACCGATTTCGAGGGCCGCAACGCCACGCACCAGATGAAGAAGCTCACCAAGGTGGAGCTCAGGGCGCTCCGCGATCGGCTCTATCTGGAGATCCCGGACAGCGCCCTCGAGGGTGATTTACCGCCGTACTTCCACCCTGGTGCCGATAGCGACGAGATCGCCTACATGAAGGAGCGACGCGACCGGCTCGGCGGCGCAATGCCCAAGCGCGTCGTTCGGAGCAAGCCGCTTGAGCTGCCGGCGAGCAGCATGTACGACGAGTTGAAGAACGGCTCGGGCAAGCAGTCGGTCGCCACGACGATGGCCTTCGTACGCCTGCTCAAGGACCTCATGAAAGACAAGGGGATTGGCGCACGCTTCGTGCCGATCGTGCCCGACGAGGCGCGCACGTTCGGCATGGACGCGATGTTCCCCACGGCCAAGATCTACTCGCCGCTCGGGCAGCGCTACGAAGCAGTGGACCGCGCCCTGCTGCTGTCCTACCAGGAGTCCACGACCGGCCAGATCCTGCACGAGGGAATCACCGAGGCTGGCTCGATGGCATCGGTGATCGCCGCCGGGTCTGCCTACTCGACCCACGGCGAGCCGATGATTCCGGTCTACGTCTTCTACTCGATGTTCGGCTTTCAGCGCACGGCCGACCAGATCTGGGCGATGGCCGATCAGCTTTGCCGGGGCTTCCTCCTCGGTGCTACCGCCGGGCGCACCACGTTGAATGGCGAGGGCCTGCAGCACCAGGACGGCCACTCGATGTTGATGGCGCTGACCAATCCGGCGGTCGTGGCATATGACGCGGCGTTCGGCTACGAGATCGCGTTCATCGTGGAGGAGGGCCTGCGCCGGATGTACGGCCCGGACAGCGCGGGGCCGCCTGGCGACGTCTTCTACTACCTGACGGTCTACAACGAGCCCTATGCGCAGCCGGTCATGCCGGACATCCCACGACTGCGTGACGGGGTGCTGCGTGGGATGTATCGCTACAGCCACGTCCCCGGTGACCAGCCTCGCGCGCAAGTCTTGGCCAGCGGCATCTCCGTCCGCCTCGCGATGGAGGCGCAGCGATTGCTCAGCGAGGACTGGCGGATCGCCGCCGACGTGTGGAGTGTCACGAGCTGGAACGAATTGCGCCGTGAGGCCGTGGCCTGCGAGCAGCACAACCTGCTGCACCCGGCCAACCAGCACACGCCGTATGTCACCGAGGCGCTCATGGGCACGACCGGCCCCATTGTGGCGGTGAGCGACTGGATGCGTGCGGTACCGGACGGCATCAGTCGCTGGGTGCCCGGTGATTGGAGCTCTCTCGGCACCGACGGCTTCGGTCGTTCAGACACCCGCGCCGCCCTGCGCCGGCACTTCCACATCGACGCCGAGTCGATCGCGGTCGCGGTGTTGTCTGCATTGGCACGGCGCGGTGACATCGATGCGGGTGTCCCGGAGCGGGCCGTGAAGCGCTACCGCCTCGGTGCGGCCGACTAAATCTCGGCCACTCCCCTTTCGGCACGGTTGCACCGGTTCCACGTCGTTCGTGCGTCACCATCGGGACAGGCACGCACGAGAGGCAGACCCGATGAGCCGGCGCAGCGTTCCGTCCGTCACCGCACTGGAGCACCACCCCAACCTGAGCGAGATTCTCGGTGTGCTCGCCCAACTCCCGCATGTCATGGACGAGGACCTTGCCCGACTCGCCGACCACTGGCACGACAGCGCTGCCATCCGTGCGGCGCGTGCTGCCGCGCTCTCCCCGGACAGCCCCCTGGTGCTCGAGGTGCTCGCCGCCTTCGACGCGGTTGGTGCGCTGTTTGCCGACGACGTTCGCGGTGAGGCCGCCTACGTCACGGTCCGCAGCGACATCGCCACCACGGCGCTGCACGCGATCCGCGATGCCATTGCCGCTGCTTACGCGCAACCGGTGCTGACCACCATCGGGCACCTCGCCCTTATGCAGCCGTGGCGAACGGTCTACCCCACCCTGACCGATACCGAGCCCGACCTCGGGCCACGTGCTGAAGCGGTCAAGGCGCTGCTCGCCCTGCTCCCCCGGCTCTCCACCCGCTGCCATGACGCACAAGCC
>JBKJLP010000323.1:0-4425 GCA_046596735.1 Mycobacteriales bacterium
ACACCACCACCGCGCCAAACAAGCCGTCTTCACCGTCACCCGCCAGCCCGACGGCAGCTACCGCTGGAGGACCCGCGGCGGCTGGCACTTCCACCGACAACCCCAGGGCTTCTGACCTTCCGTCACCAGCCCACCCGCCCGACCCGCAGACCAGCACCCCACTCGCCTGCGGCTCCGGCGCGCCGTGACCCGCCCCGGCGGTTAGCGTCACCCGATGCGCCTCGCCAGCTTCAACCTGCTGCACGGCCGCTCGCTGTCCGACGGCACCGTCGTCGCCGATCGGTTGCACGATTCGATCGGATTGCTGGGCGCCGACGTGGTCGGGCTGCAGGAGGTCGACCGCGGCCAGTCCCGCTCCGACGCCCGCGACCTGACCCGTGAGGTCGCCCGCTCGATGGACGCGGAGCACTGGCAGTTCGTGCCAGCGCTGGTCGGGACGCCTGGGTTCGACTGGCGCGCGGCCGTGGATGCCGATCACGACGGTGTCGATGCGTCGTACGGCTGTGGGCTGGTCTCGCGCTATCCGGTGCGTTCGTGGCACGTCGTCCGGCTGGCAGCCGCCAAGGTGAAGTCACCGATCATGATCCCCGGTAGCGGCAAGGTGATGTGGCTGCAGGACGAGCCCCGCGTGGGAATCGGCGCAGTGGTCGAGACGCCCTACGGCCAGATGACGATCGCGACGACGCACCTGTCGTTCGTACCGATCTGGAACGGCGTGCAGCTGCGCAAGCTGTGCGCCGAATTGGAGCTGCTTCCCGGTCCACGCGTCCTGCTCGGGGATCTCAACATGCCGCCGCCGTTCCCGCGAGTGCTGTCGCGCTGGCAGTCGTTGGCCAAGGTCGCGACCTACCCATCGACCGACCCCAAGATCCAGCTCGACCACGTGCTCGGCCATGGCACGCTACCGCCGGTGAAAACGATCGAGACGCCGGTGCTCTCGGTCTCAGACCACCGCGCCTTGCTCATCGAACTCTGAGTACGGCCAACAATCCGGAGGAGATGGTCACGACTTGCGTCCGCGTGATGTCGGTGCTGGAGGCACGGTCGAGGCGTGGGAACGTCGATGACAACGGAACGAGCGGGAGTGACTGCCAGATGAAGCTCAACACTGTCGAGCGACTTGCCATGAACAATCCCTTGCGCGCCGCGCATCAACACCATCGTGAGGCGAGGTGGTTCCAAAGGGCTCTGCCGGAAGGTCAGCTGAAGGGCCTGGAGGTGCTGGAGATCGGCTGTGGTCGCGGGGTCGGCGTCGAAGTGGTCCTAGACCGGCTTGGCGCGGCCCACGTACGCGCCTCCGACATCGACCCGGAGCAGGTCGAACGTGCTCAGCGGCGACTCCACGGCCGCTCACCGCAGTCCTACACGCTCAGCACCGGAGACGCGGTGTCGATCGAGGCACCTGACGCCAGCGTCGACGCCGTCGTCAGCTTCGGCACGGTTCATCACGTGCCCGCCTGGCGAGACGCCGTGGCAGAAGTCGCCCGCGTCCTCCAACCTGGCGGCAGCTTCCTCTTCGAGGAAGTACCTCGCCACGTCCTGGACACCCGCGCGTTCCGCACCCTGACGGACCACCCCCGCGAGGACCGGTTCGAAGCCCCCGAGTTCGCCGAGGAGTTAGCCCGACACGGCCTGCACGGAACGGGCCAGTTCCGTCCCCGGGTCGCCGGAATTGTCTTCGTGGGCCGCGCCGTCCGCTGCCGATAGTCGGACAGCAAGGCTCAACGAACTCTGAAACCGGCTAGAGCAGGGTGAGCGCCTCGGGTGCGGGTGGCGGACCGCCGGTGAGCAGCGCGATGAGGTCGTCCTCGCCGTCGAGGTCCTCGTGGCTGACGGCCTCACCGGTGCGTACGTAGAGGAACGTCGCCTGCACGGCTGACACGTCGGCCCCGGCCAGGCGCGCCCAGGCCAGACGATAGATCGCGAGCTGCAACGGATCAGCGGACTCCTTGCCGGTCTTCCAGTCGACGACCTCCCACCGCCCGTCGCCGAGGTCGTACACCGCATCGATGCGGCCGCGGATCACCCGCCCGGCGACGGGCAGGACGAACGGCGCCTCCACCTGATGCGGCCGGCGGGTGGCGTAGTCGGTGGCGAGGAAGGCCTGCTGCAGATCAGCGAGGTCCGCATCACCGCCCTCGTCGTCGTCCTCGGCGCCGGGCAGGTCATCAGGGCCCAGCAACGGCCGCTGCTCGAACAGCGTGTCGACCCAGGCATGGAAGCGGGTGCCCCGGCGCGCCGCAGCGGCGGGCGGCCGCGCGATCGGTCGAGCGAGGTCACGCGCCAGCCCATCGGCGTCGGTGCGCAGTCGCAGCAACTGGCTGGCCGACAGCGAGGTCGGCAGCAGCACGTCGCGGACCCCTCTGCGGGCCCGGCGCGCCTCCTCCAGCAACAGCAACGTCTCCCGGTCCAGCCGATCGAGCCGCTCTCGCTCGTACGGTGATAACCCCACATCGGCCGGCAGTGCAAGCCCGGCTGAGAGTGCCTCAAGATCAGCCAGCACGTGGTCCGCGGCCTCGCGCCGGCGCGCGTAGGCCTGCGGCGCGTAGGCCGTCGGCCAGTCGTACGTCAGAGGTACGGCGAGGCCCGGGTTGTCATCCTCGACCGGCTCCTCGACCCAGCAGTCCACCCGGCCGTGGCCAGCCGCAGCGTGGTCGCGGAGCTCGGTGAGGAACGGCGACGGACCGCGGCGGCGCTTCTGCGTGGGACCCCACCAGTGGCCGCTGCCGATGAGGACATTGCGGGCCCGGGTGAAGGCCACGTAACCCAGCCGGCGCTCCTCGCGTTCGAGGTGGGCGCGACAGTCGGCGTCGTAGTCCTTGAGTCCACCCTTGGTGAGTGCGACCAGATCAGGCTGGTCGTCGGCGTCGCCACGCAGCGGCCCCGGCAGCACTGCCGGGCTGCTGGTCCAACGGTCCCGCAAGGTGCTGGACGGAAAGACTTTGCTGGTCAGGTCGGGACAAGCGACGACGTTCCACTCCAGACCCTTGCTCTTGTGCGCGGTCAGCAGCTGGATCGCGTTGCTGCCCGACGGGGTCACCGAGTCGAGTCCGCGCTCGTGTTCCTCCGCCGCACGCAGGAACGCCAGGAACGACGACAGCGAGCTCTCGCCGTCGAGGTCGTTGAAGCCAGCGACGACGTCGAGGAAGGCCGAGAGCGTCTCCCGGCGTCGGGCAGCGACGGCCTCAGGTGAGGCAGCCAATTCCACGTCGAGCCCGGTTACCTCGACAACGCGATGCACGAGGTCCAGCAGCGGTTCATCGCGCGAAACGCGCAGCAGCCGCAACTCGGCGGCCAGCGCGGTCACCCGCTGCAGCGCGTCGACCGACCACCCGTCATGACCGGGCCGCTCCAGCGCATCGGTGAGCGCAACCACGTCGCAGGGGTCGACACCGGCAACCGCTTCCTCCAGCGGGTCGACGTCGGGGTCACGTCCCTGCTCGGACTGCAGCACCTCGCGGGCCTGCCGGCCGAGCCGGGCCAGGTCTCGGGCGCCGAGTCGCCAACGGGGACCGGTGAGCAGACGCAGGAGGGCGGCGTTGGCCGTCGGGTCATCAATGACCTCCAACGTCGCGACGACGTCGGCGACCTCGGGCATCGCCAGCAGACCGCCGAGGCCGACGACCTCAACCGGCAAGTCCTGCGCGGCCAGCGCGGCATACAGGTCGGCAAAATCGCTGCGCGCACGGACCAGCACGGCGATCTCACCCGGCTCGGTGCCGCTGTCAACGAGGTCGCGCAGCTGCTGCGCCAGCCAGGCGGTCTCCTCCATCCACGCGGAGTGCAGCGCAACGACGGTGTCACCCAGATCCGTCTTGTGCAGCGGAGCCGTCAGTTCGACGACGGCGTGCCGCCCCCGCAGGACCTCGGCGACCGCGTTAGCGAGGCGGAGCAGGCGACCGCCGGAGCGCTGGTTGACCGCGAGGGTGTAGGTCGTGGCGCACTCACCATGGGTACGAGGGAAGTGCGACGGGAAGCCGTCCAGATTGGCCACGGACGCCCCGCGCCAGCCGTAGATCGCCTGGCACGGGTCACCGACGGCGGTGACCGGATGGCCGCCCCCAAACAGGCCGGCGAGCATCCGGCGCTGTGCGACCGACGTGTCCTGGTACTCATCCAGCAGCACGACCCCTGCTGCCTCACGTTCGAGGGTCGCGACCTCCGGAACGGTTTCGGCGAGCCGCGCGGCGAGCGCCACCTGGTCGCCGAAGTCAATGGCGTCCAGGTCGGCCTTGGCCTGCCGGTAGGCGCCGGCCAGAGCGGTCAGCTCGCCGCGCCGGCGCGCCGCGGTCGCCATCTTCTGCAGCTCGTCGCAGTGGCCCTTGCTGCCCTTGCTCCCCTCGTACGCGCCGCACTCGGCCTCGACCAGCCGCAATCACTCGGTGTCCCACGCGAGCAGCTCGTCGGGGCTGACGAGGTGCTCCG
>JBKJLP010000405.1:0-3679 GCA_046596735.1 Mycobacteriales bacterium
GTCTGCGGGCGGATCCCGAGCGGGAGCAGCCCTTTTTCGACCTGCCCGCGGACCGGGTGAGCACGGTGGTCGCGGATGACGGCGTGCACCTGCACGTCGAGGAGGTCGGCCCGCCGCACCGCCGCGGCGCCCCGACCCTGGTGTTCCTGCACGGCTACACGCAGGAGATGGCCGTCTGGCATTATCAGCGGATCGCGCTGGCCGAGGACAGTGGCGCCCGGATGGTCTTCTACGACCACCGCAGCCACGGCCGGAGCGAGCGCGGCGCTGCCGAGAGCGCGACCATCGACCAGCTTGGTCGTGACCTGTGTGCGGTCCTGAAGCAGACCTGCCCGACGGGTCCGGTCGTGCTCATCGGCCACTCGATGGGTGGCATGACGATCATGGCGCTGGCCGACCAGCACCCAGAGTTGTTCGGGCCGCGCGTCGTGGCCGTCGCGCTGGTCTCGACCAGTACGGGCAGGCTCGCGCAGGTGGCGTTCGGCCTACCGAGCGCGGTGTTGCCGGTCACGCAGAAGGTCGTGCCCTTCGTCACCCGCGGGATGCGCCGCCGCCCGCAGGCCTTCGAGCGAGGTCGGCGGCTCGGCACCGACCTCGCCTTCTTGCTCTCGCGTTCGTGGGCGTTCGGCAGCAAGGACGTGAGCCCGGCGCTCGTCGAGTTCGTCGAGCGGATGCTCGCCAACTGCCCGGTCGACGTGATCGCGGAGTTCTACGACACGTTCGCGGCCCACGACAAGCTCGCTGCACTGCAGGCCCTGGGGTCGGTCGAGACCCTCGTGCTGGTCGGGTCCAAGGACAAGCTCACCCCGCCGGACCACAGCCGGGCCATGGCCGATGCCCTGCCGCACGCGCGGCTGGTCGTGGTCGAAGGAGCCGGTCACATGGTGCAGCTCGAGCGGGCGCCGTTGGTGACGCTGCACCTTCGGGCCCTGCTCAGCCGCGCCGACCTCCGGCCGGCCAGGACGGCGTGAGCCGCACGGTCGACGCGGTGGGCGACGCGGTGGGCGACGAGATCGCCGTACGGGCCGCGGCGCAGCCCACCTGGACAGCCCTGACCTCAGCGGTTCGCGCTTGCTCTGCCTGTCCGGAGCTGGTTGTCGGCCGGACTCAGGTCGTGGTGGGCGCTGCGCCCGTTGGCGCGCGACTGCTGCTGCTCGGCGAAGCCCCGGGAGCCCGCGAGGACGAGACCGGCGAGCCGTTCGTCGGTCGTAGCGGTCAGCTGCTCGACCGGCTGCTGGCCGAGGCAGGCACGAGCCGGGCGGACGTGGCCATACTCAACACGGTCAAGTGCCGTCCGCCGGGCAACCGCCCGCCGACCCGGAGCGAGACCGCCCACTGCCGCGGGTGGACCACCCGTCAGCTCGCCCTGCTCGAGCCGCGCCTCATCGTCACGCTGGGACTGTCGGCCACCCGCTGGTTTCTCGGCCCGGTGACCCTGGGCAGCGTTCGGGGTCGGGTTCAGTCGGCGCAGGGCTGGTCGATTCTGCCGACCTATCACCCGAGCGCGGCGCTGCGGTGGGGACCCGGCGGAGAGCCGGCCCGGCTGCTCGCGGAGGACCTCGCCCATGCGGTGCGGACGAGCCGATGAGCTCGTACGACGTGGTCGGTCGCAGTTGGCTGCTGCGCGAGGTGCCCGATCCGGCGGAGCTGCCCGAGTTACTCGAGGCCGCGGCGGCCGCTGGCATGGAGGACCTGCGGGTGCGCGGCGCGACCCCGCCGGGCTTCACGCCGGTCACCGCTGGCGAGAGCGTGTTGCCCGTAGCCCGGACTTTGGCCACGCCGCAGGAGACGAGGGCGTACGGCGCGGAGCTCGCCGGACGCCTTCGGCCGGGCGACCTCGTGGTGCTCAGCGGACCGCTCGGTGCGGGCAAGACGGCCTTGACGCAGGGACTGGGCCAGGCCCTCGGGGTGCGCGGGGCCGTCACCAGCCCGACCTTCGTCCTCGCGCGGGTGCACCCGGGCCCGACCCCGCTGGTGCACGTCGACGCGTACCGGATCCGCGATGCCGGGCCGGAGGGTCTGGTGGGGCTGGACCTCGAGCTGCATCTCGAGGACGCAATCGTCGTCATCGAGTGGGGCGAGGGGCTCGTGGCGGATTGGGCGGACGCCTGGCTGCAGGTGTCACTGCATCGTGATGAGCGACGTGAAGTAGCGGACCGCCCAGCAGATTCAGACATCTCGCCCCGAATTGTCCGAGCCTTGCCGCGTGGCCCGCGATGGGCCGTTGTGCAACCGCCCTGAAGTTGCCCGTACAGGTCTGGGCATGCCCGACTGTCGGACCCTGGTGGTCGTGGGGTTGGATGTGAGCGGCGCCACATTTCGCAGCGCTGCCCCGACGGAGGAGTTTCTGGATGAGAACCAAGCAGTGGGCCGTGGTCATTACGGCGCTCGCCTTGACCCTGACGGCGTGCGGGGAGGCGGGCAGCAATGGAGCCACCAACTCGGGCGGCAAGAGCAGCGGCGAGACCTTCAAGATCGGCGTTTTCGGGCCTGAGCAGATCCCGCAGGGAGAGGACGTGCGTGACGGCGCCCTGCTCGCCGCCGAGGAGATCAACGCCAAGGGCGAGGGTCCCAAGGTCGAGGTCGTGTTCTGCGACTCCGAGGCCAAGCCGGAGAAGGCGATCGCCTGCATCACCCGGTTCGCCCAGCAGGACAAGGTCCAGGCGATCTCCGGTGGGTTCTCGTCCGCGGAGACGCTCGCGGCGCTCGAGACGATCAAGCGGGCCAAGCTGCCCTACGTCTCCGCCGGAGCGGCCAGCCCCGACGTCGTCAAGGGCGTCGACAGCACCGGCCCCGGCAAGTACATCTTCCGCGTCGGACCGGTGAACTCACTCAACCTCGCCGCTGACATGTGCCTGACCTACGTCACCAAGTTGACCAAGGAAGGCTTCACCAAGTTCGGCATCCTGCACGAGGACGCTGCCTTCGCCCTGCCGCTCGTGGCCTTCCTGGAGAAGTGCTTGGTCAACCCGAGTGCCGCCACCGGTGGCAAGATCCCGATCACCAAGGGCGTGACGTTCGTCGGCACCGAGAAGCACACGCCGTCGGCGACGGACTTCTCCGCACCGTTCAAATCGCTGAAGAACAAGGGCGCGCAGTTCGTCATTGAGGTCAACTCCACGCAGGTCGGCATCGCTCTGGGCAAGCAGTGGGCCGCTCTCAAGCCTGGCTTCGCCCTCGGTGGCATCAACGTGTCCGGCCAGTCCTCGGCCTACTTCGATGTCACGAAGGCTGTCGGTGAGCTCAACGGCCCGGCCGGCACGCTGCGGGCGCCGATTTCGCCGAAGACCATCCCGTTCTTCGACGCCTTCACCGCCAAGTACAAGCGCGACCCGCTCTACAACGGTGTCTCGACGTACGACGGCATCTACACGCTGCACGAGGCAGCGGTTCGCGCTGGCTCGCTCAAGGCGGACGACCTCGTGGTGGAGCTGGCGAAGACCGACCGCGTCGGTGCGCAGGGCGTGGAGAAGTTCAACGAGAGCCACGATGTGATCTACAGCCCGACCGACCCGAGCGGTGGTCTGTCGCTGCTGTACTTCCAGTACCAGGCAGACGGCAGCAAGAAGATCGTCTATCCGGCGACGCTTGCCGAGGGCAACACCTATCAAATGCCCCCGGGCTTTCGCCTCAAGTAGCCGATCGGCCTGACCCGGCGGTGCCCACCGCCGGGTCAGGC
>JBKJLP010000441.1:0-5887 GCA_046596735.1 Mycobacteriales bacterium
GTCACCACACCCTCAACGGATCACCGCCGGTTCGTACGCGCGCACCGGGTCCCCAGCCGGCGGTGATCGCGACCAGCGAGACCGGGCACCCCGACATGGGCGCTCCGTGGTAGCGCGATGGTAGCGTCCTGGCATGCGTACGACCATGGACAAGGCGGGCCGGGTCGTGATCCCGCGCGAGCTCCGCGAGCGCATCGGCCTGCGCGCCGGCCCGGTGGATCTGGAGATCGACGGCAGCGGATTGCACCTGTCGCCCGCCGTCGCCGACGACCCGCTCGTCGAACGCCACGGGCGGCTGGTCATCGCCCCCGGCGGCGCGCCGCTGACCGATGACGACGTACGGGCGTTGCGTGATGCCGACCGCCGCTGAGCCGTTGCTGCTGGACACCAGCGCGGCCATCCCGCTGGTCGTTGTTGACCACGAGGCGCACGACGCCACGACCGCCGCCCTGGCCGGGCGCGAGCTCGGGCTGGCCGGGCTTGCCGCCTTCGAGACCTGGTCGGTGCTGACCCGGCTGCCGGGTGCCGGGCGGTTAGGCCCCGCAGCCGCCGGTCGGCTGCTGGCCGCAGACTTCCCGCACACCCGACAGCTCGGCGCGGCGCCGGCGGCGGCGCTGCTCGCGGCGCTGCCCACCCTGCGGCTGTCCGGCGGCTCGGTCTACGACGCGCAGGTCGCCGCCGTCGCTGTGGAGCACAACCTGGAGTTGGTCAGCCGAGACCGCCGCGCCCAGGGGACCTACGCGCGGCTCGGCGTACGACTCCGTCTGCTGGACTGACGGCGCCGTACGCCGGAGCGTTAGTTGGCGGGACGGACCTGCACGTTGCCGCCTTCGATCACGGTCTGACCGAAGTCCTCGTTGAGCGGACAGACATCGGGGTTCACGGTGTCGTCGAACGCGACGCCACTGATGGTGTCGGCACTTCCCGGCTCACCGTTGTCGACAACGGTGAAGAAGGCCCGGTCGTAGTGGCCTGGGCCCAGCGTCGGGTCGTTGCTCTTGGTCACCCAGCCGCCGAAGTTGGCCTTGTTGCCGGTGATCGACAGGCAGGTGATCTGGATGTGAGCGGTGAAGTCGTAGGCCGGGTTCTTAAGCTGGGCATTGCCGGTGACGCGGCCGTCCTTCGCCTGGGTGGCGCTGAAGGAGAACTGACGCTTGCTCTGGACGCCGTTGTCGTCGGTCACGGTGTAGGTCCCGTGGCCGGAGCTGGAGGCCGGGGAACCGGCGACCGCTGCTGGTGCGGCGGCGAAGCCCAAGGCGAGTGCACAGGCGCTCGTGCCGGCGAAAATGATGCGACGAGTAGACATCGGTCATCCCTTCGTGGGGGTGGGTGGGACGTGCGGGTGCGTGCACCCTGCACGAACCGTGCGATAAGCGCCAGGGAGGTACGAAAGGTCGCTGCGGATGGTCGCTGTACGTCACCAAACGGGTCAGGCAGGATGGCGGGGTGACGATGATCCCCGAGCCCCAGGCTGAGCCCGAGGTCCACGAAGCCGTAAAGCCACTCGAGTGGCTGATCGGCACCTGGTGGGGGTTCGGCGTGATGGGCTACCCCGGCGTCGAGGGCTCCAACTACGAGCAGGAGATCGTCTTCAGCCACGATGGCCGGCCGTTCCTGGCCTACGAAAGCAAGAGCTGGCTGGTCAGCGAGGAGGGCGATCGGATCCGTCCGGCCGCGCGCGAGGTCGGCTGGTGGCGCCCGCAGCCCGAGCGCAAGCTCGAGGTGCTGCTCACCCACCCGACCGGGATCGTCGAGGTCTACGCCGGTGAATACGCGTTCCACAAGATCGAGCTCGCGAGCGACGTCATCGCCCGCACGGAGACGGCCAAGAACGTGACCGCGATGAAGCGGCTTTACGGCAAGGTCGAGGACGACCTCGCCTACGCGATTGATATGGCGGCCGAGGGAAACACGCTGCAGTCACACCTCAGCGCGCGCCTGCGCAAGGTTCCCTAAGTGACACAGTTTGGTGCAAATCCTGCGGGAAGCACCCATTTGCGCTAGCGGCCAGCACTGACTCCGACGTTGCGGGTGCCTCTCCTACGTCGGCTTGAGGTTCGTGCCCGCCACCTGTCGCACGGTTGACGAGTGGGTGTGCTCGCGGGCCTCGTCAACGGTGCGCGCAGTCGGCGGCTCGTAGGCCGGGGGAAACTTTTCGTCCACACCCTCTTGCGCACTCTTGATCAGTGGGCTATCTTCGAACAAGTGTTCGAACGATAGGGGGTGGCGGCGTGACGGTGATGGCAGTGCACGGCGCCGACCTGGACACCCTGTCGCTGAGTGGGGTGTCTTCGGACGTCCGTGATGCGGTGGTCAGCTTGGGCGCGGTGTTTGCCGCCGACCCGGTGGCGCTTCCGGGCGTGGTCGCGTTGGAGGACACCCGGGCGTTGCTCGCGGTTAAGGAGCGCTTCGACGCGCACCTGTTGCTGCGGTTGCGTGATGTGGAGCAGCGCGGGTTGCACGAGCTCGACGCGCTGCCGACGATCGGGACGTGGGTGGACGCGCAGTCGACCAGCGTCGACCGGGCGATGGTGGCGCTCGCGCGCAAGCTCGATCGGTTGCCGACAGTGTCGCGGGAGCTGCTCAGCGGGCGGCTGTCGATGGCCGCGGCGCAGCGGATCGCGATCGACGTCGGGCGGGTCCGGTCCTTCCTGGACCGGTCAGACGGGCTCATCGACGGGGTCGCCGCGGAGGAAGTCCTCGAAGGGGTGATCCTTCGCGGGGTCCCGCAGCTGGTCGGTGAGGCCCTGGGTGGGTTGGCCGATGACGACCCGCGGGTGCAGACGCTGCTCGAGGAAGTCACCGGGATCCTGCGGTCCGGGCGCAGCGAGACTGAGCGGGTCGAGGCGGCGTTCGTCGCGCTGGCTCAGCGAGTGGAGAGCCGGCTGCTGCGCGGCTGCCTGGACCAACTCATCGATGCGTTGCTACCGGTGCAGCTCGAGGAGCGGGCCGCGAAGACCCACGACAACCGGGCTTTGGCGATGCTGCGCAACGAAAGCGGCGGCGGCGGGCGGCTCGAAGCCGACCTCGATGATGAAGCGTTCGAACTGCTGCATGCGGCGATCGCGGCGCGGCTGACCGCCGACCCGGAAAACCCGGTGGACACGGCCGCAGCGGCGGCGCTGCGCGAGCAGGGCATCGATCCCCATGGCGACGAGGCCCGCGGCGCTGACCTGCCGGCGCCACGGTCGATGCTGCAACGCCGCCATGACGCGCTCGCCTCGATCCTGCGCGACTGGCACGGCAGTGGGATCGCCGGCGGCCGAGACAAAGTCGTCCCTCACATCAGCGTCCGGATCAACGCCGACTCCCTCGTCGGGCTCCCCGGCACCCTGCCCGCCGTGGGCGGCTCAGGACGGTCCCTGCCGCGATCGTTGGTGCGGCACTGGCTGTGTGACAGCGCCCTGACCCGGTTCATCATGGGGATCGGCGGTCGGGTCATCGAAATGAGCCACACCACACGCACCCTCAAAGCCCATGAACGCAAGGCCAAACACATGGAGACCGGCGGGCGATGTCAAGGGGCGGGATGCCATCCACCGCCGGGGACGCGGCTGATCCCTCATCACCCGCTGGCCTACGCCAACAGTCACCTCACCAGCTTTGACGACGCGGTGATGTTCTGCGAAGGCACCCACCATCACGCCCACAGCGGCAAAGTCATCCGACTCAAAGACGGCCGACTGCTCGGACCCGACGGCTGGATCCCGCAGATCCATCCGGTATGAGATCAGGCGACGATGAGGGTGTTGCGGCCGGCGGCTTTGGCTTCGTAGACGGCGGCGTCGGCGCGGGCGAGGGTGGTGCTCGGGGCGTCGCCGACGCGGTGGACGGCGATGCCGACGCTGAAGGTCACCGGTCCGGCCCAGTTTTCGCGGATGCGGGCGACCGTGGCCTCGGCGATGGCGGTCAAGTCGGCGCCGCCCACGGACGGGAGCACCAGGGCGAACTCCTCCCCGCCATAGCGCGCGGCGCAGTCGCCCTCGCGGATGCACGAGCGCAGCGCGACCGCGAAGCTGGCGAGTGCGGCGTCGCCGGCCTGATGCCCCTGGGAGTCGTTGAGGTCCTTGAAGTGATCGAGGTCGAAGAACACCACGGCGCCGCCGGGGCGCAGCCGGTCCAGGCACTCCAGGAACGCGCGCCGGTTGGCCAGCCCGGTGAGGGAGTCCGTACGCGCCTCGACGGCGAGCGCACCGACGCGGCGCAGGCGTTCGAGGAGCCGGCCGGCCTGTTCGGACAGCAGCGCGAGGACCTGCTCTTCGTACGGCTCGAGCTCGGCTCTGCGCTCCCGCCAGCCGATGATCAGGCAGCCGAGGAAGGAGCCCTCGCCGGGGACGGGCACGAACACCAGACTGGTGAAGCCGAAGCGGGCCACGGCGATCCGGGCGAGCAGGGGGGAGCGCAGGCCGTCGGCGACGAAGATCGACGCGCCCGTGGAGACCGCCTCGCGCACGCCGCTGTGGATCTGGGTGTCGATGACCAAGGAGCCCAACGGGAGGTCGCTGCCCGCTTGACCGCGGTTGGTGAACAGCGGGGAGCCGGGGTGGGTCGCGACGAGCAGGAGGGTGCCGCCCGGGGAGAGCAGACGGTGGGCGAGGTCGGCGACTTGCGCGGCGGCGGCTACCTCGGACTCCGCCGCATGCATCGCGGTGACGCCGGTGAGTAGTTCCTGCGCGCCGCGCATTGCCCGGCGGGTCCGGCCGATCGCATCGGAGATGACCTCGCCGACGACGCCCGCCAGGCCTGCCGCGCCGATCAGGTCGACCGTGGTGTTGGCCTCTTCCGCACCCAGCAGGGCAAGGGCGACGGAGGTGGCGTAGAGCGGCGCGACCCAGCGCCAGGAGCCGGTCGGGAGAGTGAGTCCGACGTACAAGCTGGCGAGGCCGTAAAACAAGGCGAAGTGCGACAGGGCGCCGGCCCAGGCGCCGATCAGGCAGATCAGGGTGACGCCCCAGACCAGCGGCAGGGCGATGCTCCACGGAGGGAATCGCTGCCACGGCAGCAGCACGATCAAGCCGGCGGTGACATAGGCGAGGGCGGCGATGGAGTACAACGCCGGGAGGTTGACGTAGCTCGGCAGGAAGCCCGAGCTGACCAGTGCCGTCGAGCCACCGAGCAAATAGAGAATGCCGGCGAGGCGCGCGGCGCGGACCCGGGCGTCGAGGCGCTGGCCAAAGACCGCGTCTGTCGCTCGCCGGCGGATCACCCTGTCGACATCGGCAGATTTCGGGCGCACCTGAGGTCCGGACAGGGGAGACCCCGGGCTGCTCCGCCACCTTGCGGTGACGGGCCGGGGGGACGATGTCCGGCAGCCCGGGGTGCGGTGCCTGTCGTGGGATTCGCCGGTGCGCCTCGTCGGAAGGCGCGGTGGAGATTCCTGCAAGCGGTCCTTGCTACGGCGTCCTAGCGGACAGCCACCTCATGAGTCCCAGAAGTACACAAGTGTCTGGACCACCTCCTCTCCCATGTACGGAAAAGCGTAAGACGGTCGACCGGGGTTTGTCATCAGCTTTTTACAGGCGGACGACAGTGGGGCTCTCGGCCAGCGCGGCGCGGGTGTCAAGGACCAAGCTCGCGGTCGCGACGAGGTCCCAGTCGAACGAGGGGTGCGCGGTGAGGACCACCACGGCGTCGGCCTCGGCCAGCGTCTCCGCCGTCAGCGGGAGTGAGGTGCGGGCACCGACGGAGGCCACATGGGGGTCGGAGTAGACGACGGTCGCGCCCTTGGCCTCGAGCAGGTCCATGACCTCCAGCGCGGGTGACTCGCGGCAGTCGGCGACCCCCGGCTTGTAGGCAACGCCCAGGCACAGCACCCGCGAGCGGGACAGGGCGAGCCCGGCGTCGTTGAGCAGATCGGCGAGGCGGGTCACGACGTAGGCCGGCATCC
>JBKJLP010000460.1:0-3711 GCA_046596735.1 Mycobacteriales bacterium
GGCCGCCTCTACGCCGTCCACATCCTGCTGATCCCTGGCGTGATCCTGGGCCTGATCACCTTCCACATGATGATGATCTGGTACCAAAAGCACACCCAGTTCCCCGGTCCGGGCCGGACCGAGAACAACGTGGTCGGCTCTCGCCTGTTCCCGGTTTACGCGGCCAAGGCCGGCGGGTTCTTCTTCCTGGTCTTCGCCGTGCTCGCGCTGCTCGGCGGCCTCGCCCAGATCAACCCCATCTGGCTGTACGGCCCGTACGACCCCTCGGTGGTGTCCGCTGGCTCGCAGCCCGACTGGTACATGGGCTTCTTGGACGGGTCCACCCGCCTCATGCCCAACTGGGAGATCGCCGCCCTCGGGCACACACTCTCGCTGAACGTGATGCTGCCAACGGTCGTCCTTCCCGGCATCTTGTTCACCGCGATGGGGCTCTACCCCTGGCTCGAGGCCTGGGCGACCAAGGACCGGGCCGCGCACAACCTGCTCGACCGCCCGCGCGACCGTCCGGTGCGGACCGGCATCGGCACCGCCTCCATCGCCTTCTACCTCGTGCTGATGATCGCTGGTGGCAACGACATCCTGGCCACGACGTTCGACCTCAGCGTGCAGACGATCACCTACACGTTGCGGGTGGCGATCTTCCTCCTGCCGCCACTGGTCTACGTGGCCACGGTGCGGATCTGCCTGGGCTTGCAGAAGGGCGATCAGGAGCTGCTGCACCACGGGATCGAGTCGGGCACGATTCGCCGACTCCCCTCGGGCGAGTTCGTCGAGGACGCCGTCTCACTCCCCGCGCCCTACCAGATGACGATCACCGGCGGCGACCACCCGCACCAGGCGATCGAGGGCGCCGAGCACGGGCACGTCGACCGCGGTGCGCTCACGGCGCCGGCGCCGCGTGGGTTCTTCCGCAACAAGGACGCGCCCCGCAAGGAGCCGATCCGCCCCGAAGCGACCATGCCCCAGCTGGAGAAGTCCAGCAAGGACTAGCCACCTCGCCTAGGTTTGCAGGCATGCGCATCCTGGTGCTGGGCGGTACGTCGTTCGTCGGTCGAGCCATCGTGGCGGACGCGCTGGCGCGCGGTCACACGTTGACGCTGTTCAGCCGGGGCATGACCGGGGCTGACCTGTTCCCTGAGGCAGAGCGGCGCGTCGGTGATCGCGAGTCCGGTGACTATGCCTCGCTAGCTGGCGGCAACTGGGACGCCGTCGTCGACGTCAGCGGCTACATCCCCCGCCACGTCGCGCAGGCCACTGCGGCGCTGGGCGACTTCGCCGGGCGCTACCTGTTCATCAGCACCGGCTCGGTTTACGACCGCGCCGAGGCCGCCGAGCAGATGACCGAGGAGACGCCCAGGCTGCCTCCGGAGCGCGGCACCGAGCAGATCACCGGCGAGACGTACGGTCCGCTCAAGGTGGCCTGCGAGGACGACGTTCTGGCGACCTTCGGCAACCGGGCCACGATCGTGCGCCCGGGCATCGTCGCCGGTCCGCACGACCCCACCGATCGCTTCACGTACTGGGTCCGTCGTGCCGCCCGCGGGGGCCAGGTGGCACTTCCCGGCCGGCCAGATCAGCCCGTGCAGGTCGTGGACGCCGATGACCTGGGTCGCTTGTGCGTCCAGCTGCTCGAGGACGGCACGGGTGGCATCTACAACGCTGTCGGACCGCGCGAGCCGGTCACCATGGCCGAGCTCATCGAGGCCTGCGCCCAGGCCGCCGGGACCACGGTGGACGTGGTCCCGGTCCCACCCGAGGCCATCGAGACCGGGCTGCCGTTGCTGCTGCCGCCGGACTACGACGTGATGTTCACGCGGAGCCGGGCCGCCGCCGACGCCGCAGGGATGACGGCCACCCCGCTGGAGCAGACCGCGGCCGCCACTCTCGCCTGGGATCGCGAGCGCGGACTGCCACCCATGGCTACGGAGATCACCGCCGAGCGCGAGGCTGAGGTCGTCGCCGCAGCGACGGCCTGAGGGCTATTCGCCCAGGAACTTGTGGGCGCTCGTGGGCTGCTCGCCCATCGCCTCCAACGTGCCGAGCGTCTGCCCCTGGCTGCGGTTGATGCCGAGGTAATACTCGAAGGTGAAGCCCACGACCGCGATGCAGATCGCGAAGAAACCGATGGCGATCAGGAATGGTCCAAAGACCAGACCTGACCCGACCAGCGTGAACGCGCCAGCGAGGGCGATCGGCCACCACGAGTAGGGCGGGAAGAAGCCAATCTCGCCAGCACCCTCGGTGATGTCCGCGTCTGGCCGGTCCTCCGGACGAGGCTCCATCCGGTTTGCCGTGAACATCAGGTAAAAGCCGATGATGAACGTCAGGCCGCCCGTGAGCCCCAGCGCCGTCGTACCCGTCGGGTCGTGGGAGAGCAGGTAGTAGACGGTGGTGACGACGAAGAAAAATACCGACAGAAGCGAGAAGAGCAGGCCTTCGACCTTCATGGGTTACCTCGTCTCCGGGCTGGCGTGAAACTCTTGCCGGCCAGCTGTTTCGGGGTAGTGCAGGTCGAACGCGGGACGCTCGGAGCGGATCCGCGGGATGGTGACGAAGTTGTGCCGCGGCGGCGGGCAGGACGTCGCCCACTCCAGTGAGTTGCCAAAGCCCCACGGGTCGTCGCCGACCGCCTTCTCGCCATGGCGGAACGAATGCCAGACGTTATAGAGAAACGGCAGCGTCGAGGCGCCGAGAATGAACGCGCCGATCGAGGAGATCGAATTGAGCGTCGTGAAGCCGTCGCTCGCCTTGTAGTCGGCGTAACGCCGCGGCATGCCCTCGTTGCCCAGCCAGTGCTGCACCAGGAAGGTCAGGTGGAAGCCGAGGAACAGCGTCCAGAAATGCACCTTGCCCAAGCGGTCGTCCATCATCCGGCCGGTGAGCTTGGGGAACCAGAAGTAGATGCCACCGAAGAAGGCGAACACCACGGTGCCGAAGAGCACATAGTGGAAATGGGCCACGACGAAGTAGGTGTCCGTGACGTGGAAGTCGATCGGCGGGCTAGCGAGCAGGACGCCGGTCAGACCGCCCAGCAGGAAGGTCACCAAGAACCCGACGGCGAACAACATGGGCGTCTCGAAGGTGAGTTGCCCGCGCCACATCGTGCCGATCCAGTTGAAGAACTTGACGCCCGTCGGCACCGCGATCAGAAATGACATGAACGCGAAGAATGGCAGCAGGACGGCGCCGGTGGCGAACATGTGGTGCGCCCACACGGTCATCGACAGCGCGCCGATACCGATCGTGGCGAACACCAGCCCCTTGTAGCCGAACATCGGCTTGCGGCTGAAGACCGGAATGATCTCGCTGATCACTCCGAAGAACGGCAGCGCGATGATGTAAACCTCAGGGTGGCCGAAGAACCAGAACAGGTGCTGCCACAAAATCGCGCCACCGTTGTCCGGGTTGAAGATCTGCGCCCCGAGGTGCCGGTCGGCCAGCAGCGCGAACAGCGCGGCGGTCAGGACCGGGAAGGCCATCAGCACCAGGATCGAGGTCACCAGGATGTTCCAGGTGAAGATCGGCATGCGGAACATCGTCATGCCCGGCGCACGCAGCGTCAGGATCGTGGTGATGAAGTTGACGGCGCCCAGGATCGTGCCGAGCCCGGAGGTCAGCAGCCCGATGATCCACAGGTTGGAGCCGAGACCGGGAGATCGGATGACGTCGTTGAGGGGGACGTAGGCGTATCACCCGAACGCTGCCGCGCCC
>JBKJLP010000488.1:0-4539 GCA_046596735.1 Mycobacteriales bacterium
CCGCGCGCTCGGCTAGTTCGAGAGCGACGGTGACCGACTGCTCGACCACGATGACCGCGATCCCGCGTCGGTCAGCTCATCGAGATCGTGAAGGAAATCAACCGACGCGGGATCGCGGTCATCGTGGTCGAGCAGTCGGTCACCGTCGCTCTCGAACTAGCCGAGCGCGCGGTCTACATGGAGAAGGGTCGGATCCGTTTCGACGGCCCTATTCCCGAGCTCATGCGGCGTCCTGACATCCTGCGCGCGATCTACGTCACCGGTGGCGCTGGCTCGGGCGGCGGTGGCAGCAAGGCCGTCACCAGCGCAGCCGCGTCCGCGGCCACGAGCAGCGGTTACGTGCCGTCGGCAGATGCCAAGGTGATCCTCGAGGCCAAGGGGATCAGCAAGTCCTTCGGTGGCGTCCAGGCCGTGATCGACGTCGACCTGCCGCTCTACGACGGTCAGGTCCTGGGCCTGATCGGGCCCAACGGCTCGGGTAAGACGACGCTATTCGACATGATTAGCGGCTTCATCCCGCCGACCGCCGGCCAGATCCTCATGCGCGGCGAGGACATCACCGACCTGTCGCCGGAGGAACGCGCCCGCAAGGGCCTCGTCCGGCGGTTCCAGGACGCCCGGCTCTTCCCGAGCCTGTCGGTCACCGAGACGATCCTTATCTCGCTGGAGAAGCAGTACCCCGCCAAGAGCGCGCTGCTCGCTGGTGTCGGCTCGCCGCGATCGCGTCGGGCGGAGAAGACCGCGCGGGTCAAGGCCGACAACCTGCTCGGTCTGCTCGAGCTCGGCCGCTATCGCGACACCCTGGTCGGGGAGCTCTCCACCGGTCTGCGGCGCATCGTCGACCTGGCCTGCGTGCTGGCCACCGAACCCGACGTGCTGCTGCTCGACGAGCCGTCCACCGGTGTCGCTCAGGCGGAGGCTGAGGGTCTGGCACCGCTGCTGCGCCGGGTGCAGCGCGAGTCCGGCTGCAGCATCCTGATCATCGAGCACGACATCAACCTGCTCAAGGCCGTGGCGGACGAATTCGCCGCGCTCAACCTGGGCAGCGTCATCGCCCGGGGCGCGCCCGAGGCTGTCCTGAACGACCCGCTCGTCCTGGAGGCCTACGTCGGATCGTCCGAGGCCGCCGCCAACCGTTCCGGAGGAACCCCGTGAAAGCCCCACGTCTACTGCTCGCGATCGCCTGCGCCGTCCTGATCGCAGGATGCGGCGGCGGCGCCGCCACCGGCAGCGGGGTGGACACCAACGCCACGGGTGGACCGGGCAACCTCTTCGCCTCCTCGGCGCCGCCCACGAAGAAGGCCGTCACGCCCACGAAGGTGGCTACCAAGCCGGCCGCACCCAAGCCGGCCGCACCCAAGCCGCAGCCCTCGCAGAAGGCGCCTGAGGCACCGGCGTTCAAGGTGACGATCAACGGTGACAAGAGTGGCAAGCCGCTCTTTGACCCGCCGCAGGTCGCCGTCTATTCGGGCACCAAGGTCACGTGGACCAACGCCGACAGCAAGCCGCGCGGCGTCCAGGCGCAGAACGGCGCGTTCGAGAGCGGCCCGATCGCACCGGGCGCTTCCTACACCTGGATCGCCGGTGCGGCTGGCATGTACGCCTACAACGACAGCACCCGGCCCTACGTCAACGCGCAGATCCAGGTGTCGCCTCGATGACCCGACCACTCTGGGCGCGCTCGTCGGTCGCCCTGATGGCAGCGGCCCTGGTGCTGCTGACCGGCTGCGGCAAAGCCGAGCTCACCGGCACGCCGGGCAAGGACATCGCCACCCTGCCGGCTGACACGTTGCCGAAGAAGCTCGGCCCGCTCACGGTGGCGCCGGAGAAGGTGACGAAGGCGCTGGCGAAGGCCAAGCAGTCCTACGTCGACGCGGTGGGCTTCTACAGCCTGCGCAACGAGGACAAGGTCGTCCAGGGGACCGTCCAGGTTTCCCAGTTCGGCCCGTCTGCTCGCATCGATGACAAGGACTTCCGTCGCCAGGTGGTTCTCGGCGCGTCGCCGGGGGCGCCTGCTCCGGTCAACGTCGCCGGGACGACCGTGCAGCAGTCGACCGGGACGAAGTCCACTGTGTCGATCTGGTTCTCCGAAGATCGGCTCATTGTGCTGACCGTCCTGAAGACCTACACCGGCGGACGGGGACTGCTCGAGCAGTCCGTCGTTGCGCTACCGGGAGCCTGACCGTGATGACTCGTCCCCGCCTGCGTCGCGTCGCCGTGGCCGTCGCAGTCAGCACCCTGGCTGCCGGCCTGGCCGGCTGCGGTAGCAAGAACGACGTCGACCAGAAGGCAGTGCTCGCCGCCCTGGATCGGTCGATCAACAGCCCACGCACCTTCGTGCACATCGACCAGGGTCTCAACCACAAGACCGTGGTCAGCGGCGAGCAAGCGGACAGCCTGCGCTACCGCCTGTTGCTCACGGTCGACGGCACCCCCACCTGGCAGAAGGTGGTCAAGGATGACGCGGTCGCTGACCTGTTCCTGGACACCTCCAAGGTCGCGACGTACGCAGGGGGCGGGTCCAGTCCCGCTGTGGATGTGGTCGCCGACTATCAGGTGATCGCGCCGTTCCTGCCCAAGGACGTTCCTCCGCCGGCGTTCGGCCAGTTGCCGGCGACGCAGCCGATCGAACCGAGCCTGGCGCTTGCCGCCCTGCAGGCCGGCAAGTGGGTGGTGGACAGCGACGGAGCGCCGACGCTCCCGACCGTCGGTACCTCGGCTGAGCAGCTGGCGACAACGCCCTTCCTGCGACCGCTGTTGATGCTGGACGCGGTCCGGGCCGAAGTGGACGGCACGGAGTTCCGCAACGTCAAGAAGTACTCCAAGGACGACCTCTCGCCGACGTTCAAGCCGGAGGACGATCCGTTCCCCAAGCCGGCTGAGGGGGAGATCCGTTACGACGTCGCGCAAAATCCGCTACCTGCCGTCACCGCGACGAGCCAGGACAGCCGTCCGGACCCGCCGGACGACAGTTCGCTGCGCAAGCTGGCGATCTATGTCAAGGACGGCCGGGTCGTCTCCATCCGCGAGAACTTCGACATCCTCGACAAGCTCGAGGACATCGCGCGCCTCTACATCATCCCGCTTCAGCTCGACAAGTCAGCCGGGACGGTCACGCAGCAGCGGATCGGCCAGCTGTTGATCAACTTGATCCAGCCGGAGAAGCCGGTGCCCTACCGGATCCACGAAGAGCAGCTGCTCATCAACTACCCGGACACCCGTCCGAAGATCACGCTGCCCAAGCCCTCGGTGCCCGCCGACCTGTCGCTCCTGCCGGGTCAGGGCACTCCTCGGGAGAAGGCCGACACCACGGCCTGATCCTCGTACGCGTTCCACCCCCGGGCGCGGGGACCCTGTCGCCTGGGTCCGCATCCCGCACATCACCTCGGGGGTAAGCATGTCCGCCAAGAAGACTCGTCCGCCGCTCGACGTCCTGCTCGGCAACCCGGAGCGCACTGCGCCCGAGCTGTCGCCGGACGGCACCAAGCTGTCCTGGCTCGCGCCGGTCGACGGCGTCCTCAACGTCTGGGTGCGCGACCTAGCCGCCGGTGACGGCGAGGGCAAGCCGGTCACTCACGACACCGAGCGGCCGATCCGTGGCTACGGCTGGGCCGAGGACGGCATCCACCTGATGTACGTCCAGGACACCGGTGGCGACGAGGACTTCCACGTCTTCACGGTCAACCTCGAGACCGGCGAGGTGCATGACCGCACGCCGTTCAAGAAGGTGCGCGCGATGATCATCGGGACGAGCCACAAGCACCCCGACACCGTTCTGCTCGGCATCAACCAGGACAACCCGCAGCTGCACGACGCCTACGCGCTGACGCTGTCGACGGGCGCGGTCGAGAAGGTCTTCACCAACCCCGGTTTCCTGGGGCTGCTTGCCGACGACGACCTGACGATCCGCGGCTCGGCCATCCCGACCCCCGACGGCGGCATCACCGTGATGGTTCGCGACGACGAGGACAGCGAGTTCCGGCCGATCATTGTCGGCGAGCAGGTCGACGCGCTGTCGACCGGTCCGATCGGCTTCACCGCTGACGGAAAGGGCCTGTTCGCTCTGTCGTCGGTGGGCGCCAACGCCGGTCGCGTCGTCCTCATCGACATCGCCTCCGGTGCCGAGACCGTCCTGCACGAGGACGCGGTGCACGACGTCACCGGGCTGCTGCGCCACCCCACGACGCACGAGCCGATCGCGGCCGCCGTCAACGCCGACTTCCTGCGCTGGACGGTGCTCGACGCCGACTACGCCAAGGACTTCGACAACCTCGCCGCGCTCGGCCCGGGCAACATCTCGGTGACCGGTTCGGACAACGCCTTCACCACCTGGCTGGTCGCTCGCAACCCCGCGAGCGGCTCACCGGTCTACTACCTCTACTCGCGAGCGACCGGTGAGGCCACCGAGCTGATGCGGGTGCGCCCCGAGCTCGATGAGTACGAGCTTGCCGAGATGGAGCCGTTCACCTTCACTGCCCGCGACGGGCTCAGCGTGTCGGGCTACATCAGCTTCCCGCCCGGCGCCGACCGCAAGGACCT
>JBKJLP010000507.1:0-8447 GCA_046596735.1 Mycobacteriales bacterium
GATGCGACAGCCCCGCGCTGCTCGTCCAGGCCCAGCCGGTCATCACCGGCCCGGCGACTACCCGCCCCGGCAGCACCGTGACGCTCGTTGTCCGCGCTCCAAAGGGTGTTCCGGTCAAGGTGTACTTCCACCGCGCAGGCACAACTGGCTACGTCGTCCGGCGGACTGGGACCGTGGACAGCAGCGGTAGATACGTCACCACGTACCTCGCCAACGCCGACTACCGCTACTACGCCCTCACCGGACCTGGTATCCGCACCAGCAACAACGGCTTGACGCAGATCCGCTGATACGTGCCGATACCCGCCGCCGACGAGACCCGCACCATCAGACTTGACCGGGCGACGGAAGTCATGATTTCTTGGCGCCGCGCGGCGGCCACGCGCAACCTCGGTGGGTGTCCAGCGGCGCCCGAAGGCTCGGGGCAAAGGGGATAGGCTCCTCGGTCCGGCTCAGGTACCTCTGGCCGTTGTCCGTCTCGCGCTGGCGGGTACGGCGACGGCGCGAGAGGACCTGGGATGACGAAGGACAAGGCTGAGAAGGCCGTCGTGCGTGAGCGGATGCAGCGCACGGGCGAGGCATACACCGCAGCCAAAGCGAAGTTGAGTGACTCGGCACCCACATCCGACGCGGCTGTTCGGATTTGCTCGTTCTGCGCGAAGACGCAGGAAGAGACATCCACCCTCATCGCAGGGCCGGGTGTGCACATCTGCCGCGACTGCATCGATCTTTGTGCCGAGATCGTGTCCGAGGAGTCCGCGGAAAGTCCCTCGACGGCGAACGAGCCGAACGAAGCGCAAATGCAGCAACTGCGCGAACGGATGGCCAAGGCAGACACCGTTGAGGTCCGGGTAAGGAAGTTGAGCGAACTGCGACGGTCCAAGGCTCAGATCGACAGGTACGTGACGCAAGCTGTCCGGTCCTTGGACAAGATGGGAGCCACCTGGGCCCAGATCGCAGGGGCCCTCGAGATGACGCCCGAGGCGGCCAAGGAGGCCTACTCGGGTCCTCCGGAGGAGTGAAGCCGGCCCCTCGGACAGACGCGGCTATGTGCCGTTCCTTGCGGGTCAACGGCATTAGCCTCCGTCCTGCCTGCTTCGGCTGTGGCTGGCTCCCGAAACGGTCGGTGCCGATAGTCCAAAAGCGACGGTCGGCACTATCGTCGCGCCATGAACAGAGGGCGGGCACGTCGACGCCGGGATGAATGGACTGCGGGTCCGCCGACACCGCCGGACCTACGCTGGCCCGGTGAACGAACCCGACCTGTCTGCCCGACTTGAGCGGCTGGGTCCCCCCATCTTCGTGACTGATGACGATGCCTGGCGAGTTGCGGGAGTCGAGCGGACCAACGGCAGGGAGGATGGTGCTCTGGTGTTCTCCAGGAACGGTGCGTTGACGTTGCGTACCGAGTGCCTGGCTCGGGAGGCGCAGCCAGCCTGGGTGAATGTGAAGAACACGCAGATGGCGTCGGTCCATCGTCCCGACGCCACTCCAGCCGACTGGGACGCGGTGCTGGTAGCTGAGGAAGAGACCACGTTGGTGGTGGATGGCTCCGCTCTAGTGGTCCCGCTTCTACGCAGCCGCCAGACTTCATCCAGGGCGCTGACGGATGAGGTAGGGCATTGCACGCTGGAGGTCGCAGGTCGTCGGCTTGTAGTTGCCGGCTACCTCGCCGAGTTCATCGGGCTCCGCGTCAAGACTCTCTACAACCTTGACGCCGTGCACTTCTGAGGTGCGGCTATGTGCCGCTGTCGCGCGTATGGCAAGTTAACTTGCCATACGCTTCAGGTCGGTTTACCGTGACGGGGTCAGCTCGAAGCCGATCATTGCTGGAGCGCGCGCAAGCACGGAGTCAGCGACGAGGACATGCTCCACGCCTACGCCAACCCGTTAAGGGTGTTCGAGCTGGAAGACGGCTTCACCATGGTGGTCGGCCCGAACCACGCCGCGATCATCTTCGAGGTCGGCGTTGTCGATGGAGCGAAGACACCGGTCATCGTGCACGCCATGAGAGCCCACGAGAAGTTCCTGAGGTGATGACAATGCCCCGTTCAGTGCAAGAGATCCTCGACCACTCCGAAGAACTCGCCGCGCGCTTCGAAGACTACGAACCGGTGGCCGGCGACGAACGCGATCCCGCTGCTTATGTAGCGCTTCGCGAGGCAGTGACCTCCCGCTCCGACGCCGAACGTTCGATCAGGGAGGCCGTCGAGGCAGCCCGCACACATGGCTACTCCTGGACCTTCATCGGAAAGATCATCGGTACCTCCGGAGAAGCCGCCCGACAGCGCTACGGACACAAGCAAGACGTGTAGCTCCCTCGCTTAAGAGCACAACGCGCGCCCCTGGATATGCCGGTGATCCTCAGCGGCTACGCCGGGATATGTCGGTAATCGGCAGCAGGCTGGCCCGTTGATCGACGCGAACCGGGATCCAACGCGGCCTGACGGTGCAGGCATGGGCTTTTGGCTAGCACACGTCGCCGCTTTCAGCCAGCCTGGCGTTCGACGCTGAGTGAACCTAGGGGCCTTAGCGGTCGCCTAGGCTCCCGCACCCCAGCAAGTCCGTCGTCGTCGGTGATGACAGTGGCGCCTGCTCTAACCACCCGCCGCAAATGCCCGGCGAGGACGTGACAACTTGTGTCAACCGACGGCGAAACCAACGACTCATAGCCGCAGGTGCAGGCCACGAAAGAGCCTCGATCTGCACCCCGCACCACAGCACTGTGTCCCAGGACCCATGCGCCGGGTACCTGCATCCACTCGTCCACGAAACGATCATGGCAGCCCGTACGCCTCTTGACTAACCTCCCAAGCCCAGCAATCACGCCCAGGCAGGCTGCTGCAAGGGCTTCGACGACGTGCTCACGGCAGGCGAGGTCGATCGACTCGTCGGGGGCTTGGTGGACCCCACCGGGGGCACGTCGCTCTTGCCGAGTCGCTGGACGGGGCCGAGCCAACTGGCTGCTCCGGAGGTAGAAGCGCAGGTTCGAATCCTGCCGGGGGCACCCTTTTCCACCCCGACATGTGGTGCTGACGACGGCTACGCCGCGAGGACGCGCACGGCGTGATAGCCGGTAGCGCCGTCGGGTCGCTGCGACCGGATCTTGCCGTCCTGCACCACGCCCTTGCGGTCCGTCGCGCGGACCTCCAGCAGGTGCTCACCAGGTCGCGCGTCCCAGGTCCAGCGCCACTGCCGCCAGGAGTCTTGGCCCAAAGCTCCGGCCAGTTCGGCATCCTGCCAAGAACCTTCATCGACCCGCATCTGCACGCGCACGACTCCCCGACCCGGTCCAGGGGCCCACGCCACGCCCCCGACGACGACCGGACCGGCGGTCACCTCCGTAAGGTCACGTGGAACATCGATGCGCGAGGCAATCTTGATCGGTCCGAGCTTGGACCAGCCGCGGGGAATCCAGAAGCCGTCGAACCCGGCCAGCGTGGTCAATTCGATGTGAGACAGCCACTTGGTCGCTGACACGTAGCCGTAGAGACCGGGTACCACGAGCCGAGCGGGGAACCCGTGGTCCTGCGGTAGCGGCTCACCGTTCATCCCGAGAGCCACCATCGCCGGTCGGCCGTCGACGGCGAGGGCAGTCGGGAAGCCGGCGGTGAAGTCGTCGACGCTGCGGCCAACGATCTGGTCCGCGCCCGACTGCACACCAACGCGCGCCAGCAGGTCCGACAGCAGCACGCCCTGCCAGCGGGCGTTGCCGACGAGGTCGCCGCCGACCTCGTTACTGACGCACTGCATGGTGATGTCAGCTTCGTACTGCCGCATCCCGAGCAGGTCTGCGTACGTCAGGGTGAGCGGCCGGTCGACCATGCCGATGATCTGGAGGGACCACGTCGAAGAGTCCACCCGCGGCACCGACAGCGCCGTATCGATCCGGTAGAACGCGGTGTTGGATGTGACGAGCGGCGAGATTCCCTCGATGTCGAAGGACCCGGCTGCCACATCGCCGGGCGCCGGGCGGGCGGGTGGCGGCAAGCGAAGCGTCGCGCGCATTTTCTCGACGTCGACCCGGGTAGCCAGGGCCCGGCTCACGCCGCCGCCGACCAGGACGAGGGCCGCGAGCAACCCGGACCGAAGCAACAACAACCTTCGATCCGGCGCCGCCGGACCAGACATCGGACCCGCGCCGGCGACCCGTTCGCCAAGAAGCAAACGCAGGGCGCTGCACCCGGCGGCGGCGAGGACGGCAGCCACCAGGAGCGCGCCGACCGGTGACGCCGACGACTGCGCGCTGACGGCCAGCCCGGCCATCAGCGCGAGCACAACGACGACGACGTAGGCCGACGACAGCCGGCGCCGCGCCAGGACGCCGGACAGCATGCCGAGCAGGGCTACCACGACGACCACACCGGCCACGAGGACAGGCTTGTCTGCGGTACCCAACGTGCCGACCGCAGCATCCCGAAGTCCTGGGGATGCCAGGTAGACCGTGAGGTTGCCCACGGACAGCAACGGCGAGGCAGTTCCCGGGACAACCTGACCGACCAGCTCGCCGGCAGCCACCGCTGTGGCCGCCGAGAGCACACCTGCGCCGGCCGACCCCATCAGGCCTAGGACGCGCGGTGGTGGCGGGGCAGAAGGCTTACGCGCAGATGGCACGTCGTCACGCTAAGCGCCTTGAGGGGTGCTTGCCCGATCTGGCTACGGACGTCACCACACGGTCAGATCGACACCTGCGCTGTGCCACGACCGGCATCGAGGGTCGCGGGCTCGGCCAGGTAGCCGCGGACCAACCGGGCCAGCGCGGCGGCGTGCGCCCCGTCAACGATGCGGTGGTCGGCGGTTGCCGTGATGACGATCTGCGGACGGACCACGGCCTGACCGTCGACGGCCATCGGCGCATCAGTGACCGCACCGGTGCAGATGTAAAGCGGCACCCGCGCGAACGGCACCGGCGCGACATAGCCCTCGTCAAGCCCAAACGAGCCGATGTTGGTGATGAACAGCGATCCGAGCGGGTGCGCCGGCTGACCGAACGCGCGGACGCCAACCCCGCCGTTGAGTACCGAGGCCAGCATCAACATGGGTCGCAGCAGGAACCACGGGATCAGCCGAGCGATCCCGTTGCTCGTACGGAAATCGCGATCGGCTCGGTCCCGCAGGCGTTGCGCCCCGGCGATGAGTTCGCGTGACACGTCGGTCACCGTCTTGGTATCGGCCGCCCGCACCTTCGTGGGGGCCAGATCGTCACCGCCCTCGATGTCGACGGCAAAGGCAACGTCGTACGAGGTGAAGGGCACGAGCCGACCGAAGGCCACTCGGTGGTGGAAGGCCGGAATCTGCTCGACGCCACGCTGGAACGCCAGCCCGACGATGGTGGCCGGGGAGATCTTGACGCCCGCGGACCTCTCGAGCTCCTGGCAGTAGGCCAGGATCGGCGTCGCGTCCACGGCCATCCGGGCGTAGAGCCGACCCTCGGACGAGGCGCGCCAGGTGGCGATCGCGATCTTGCGGCGGACGCTCGGGCGGCGTGCGCGGGATTCAGCCATCGGACCAGCCTGCCACCCCGACCGCCAAGGGCTCAGCAGCGCGTGGCGCGCGGGGCGTTTGCCGTGACGAGGTAGGCCGTCACCGGGTCGGTGATGCACGCGACCGCACCGCGGCGATAGGCAGTGTGACCATCGCCGTCGAAGGTGACGAGCACGCCCTTGTCGAGTTGTTCGGCCAGCCCCACTGCCCAGGCGTAGGGCGTCGCCGGGTCGCGGGTCGTACCGATGACCACCACGGCTGGAGCACCGGTCGCGCGGATGGCATGCGGGGTGCCCGTCGACGGGACCGGCCAGACAGCGCAGGCCGAACCGGACCAAGCGATGGCCGGGCCAAAACGCGGCGCACTCTCGGCCAGAGAATCGGCTAACCGCTGATAACTGGCGAGGTCCTTGGGCCACGGCCGATCCAGACAGTTGACGGCGAAGTTGGCCTCGATGGTGTTGTCGTAACCGTCGGCGTCGCGCTCGAGGTAGAGGTCGCTCAAGGTCAGCAGCGTCCCGCCCTGCCCGTCGGCAGCGTCGGCGAGGGCCTCGCCGAGGAACGGCCAGTAACTGGTGCTGTAGAGCGCCTGGCCGGCGCCGTAGGACAGCTCGCCCGGGCCGACCGTGCGTCCCTTGCCCGTCGGCAGTGGCTCCTGCTCGACCTGCGCCGCGATCCGGTCGTACGCGGCAGCCAGGTCTCCCTGCGTCTGCTTGCGGAAGCGGCACGATGCCGGGGTGCGGTCGCACCACGACAGGAACGACCGGAACGCCTGCTCGAAGCCCTTGCCCTGGCCAGTGAGCACCTCGTCCCACGCCAGCCGTGGGTCGATCGCCCCGTCCAGAACCATCGCCCGGACGCGGGTCGGGAACAGGTCCAGGTAGGTCGCGCCGAGCGAGGTTCCGTACGAGTAGCCGAGGTAGCTCAGCTTGGGCTCGCGCAGGGCCGACCGGAGGCTGTCCATGTCGCGCGCCGCCACCTCGGTCGACACGTGCGGCAGCACGCGTCCCGACTGCTGTTGACAGCCAGCGGCGAAGTCACGATTGCCCTTGTCCAGAGCCCGGACTTCCTGCGCACTGTCCGGGTCGGGGTCAATGTGGAAGAAAGCATCCAGGGCGCTCGTGCCGAGACAGTGCACCGGGGTACTCCCGGTGGTGCCGCGAGGATCGAAAGCGACGAGGTCGAACTGGCGCCGCAGCTCGACGGGCGCCGAACTCGGCCCGAACGAGCGCAGGAAATCCACCGCGGACACGCCAGGACCACCTGGGTTGACCACGAGCGAGCCGATGCGGGTGTTCGGCCGGCTGGCCGGGAGGCGCACCAGCCGCAGCGACACCACAGCCCCGGCCGGCTTGGCGTAGTCGAGCGGCACCGACAGAGTCGCGCACTGGAAGCCGTCGCGGCACGCCTTCCAACCGATCGAGGGCGGCACCGGAGCAGACCGCGGGGTCGCCGCGACGGTCGGCGAGCGGGTCGCCGAGGGCCCGACCGAGGTCGAGGTGGGAGACGGCGAGGAGTGGACGGTCACGACCGGGGCACCACTGCCGCCGCAGCCCACGACCGCCAGCGCGACGACGACCAGCGCGAGCGACAGCGGGGCGGAGGGACGACGCAGCACGGCACCATCTTGCGGTACGCGGCAGGCTTGCGGGGGCGGGTAACCTGGGCGGTCGCGAGACCAGGCCATACGAACTCCGGGGAGAGGCGAGCCGCAGCGTGTCCACGCAGTCGGGCCAGACGACAGATTTCGGAGCCAACGAATGGCTCGTCTACGAGATCCATCAGCAGTACCTCAAGGACCCGCAGAGCGTCTCCGCCGAGTGGCGCGACTTCCTCTCCGATTACGACGGCGGCGGTCCCTCGGCACCGGGCTCCAACGGGGTCAACAGCGCCACGACCCCGGACGCAGCGAGCACCCCCGCCGCTCCCGCTGCGCCGAGCAGCCCGCCTGCTATGTCGGTTGCGCCCAGCGCCCCGGCACCAGCCGCAAAGGCCGCGCCCGCAGCAAAGGCTGCCGCACCCGCCACCAAGAGCGAACCCGCAGCCGCGCCTGAGGACGGCAGCCAGACCACACCCCTCAAGGGCGCGGCAGCGCGGGTGGTCAGCAACATGGAGAGCTCGCTGACGGTGCCCACGGCCACCAGCGTGCGGGCCGTGCCCGCCAAACTGCTGAGCGATAACCGCACCGTCATCAACAACCACCTACGGCGCAGCCGCGGCGGCAAGGTGTCGTTCACCCACCTCATCGGCTACGCGCTGGTCCGGGCGGTCAACGACGTACGGGTGATGAACAACTCCTACGACGAGGTCGACGGCAAGCCAGTCCTGGTTACTCCCGGGCAGACCGGGCTGGGCCTGGCCATCGACCTACAGAACGCCAACGGCTCCCGCTCTCTCGTCGTCGCCGCCATCCGCGGCGCTCAAGACATGGAGTTCACCGAGTTCTGGGCCGCCTACGAGGACATCGTGCGCCGGGCCCGCGCCGGCAAGCTCACGACGGACGACTTCCAGGGCGCCACGATCAGCCTGACCAACCCGGGCGGCATCGGCACCGTGCACTCCGTGCCTCGCCTGATGAAGGGCCAGGGCGCCATCATCGGCGTCGGTGCGATGGAATACCCCGCCGAGTTCCAGGGCGCCTCCGAGGAGACGCTCGCCCGGATGGCGGTCAGCAAAACCATCACCCTGACCTCGACGTACGACCACCGCGTCATCCAGGGCGCCCAGTCCGGCGAGTTCCTGCGCCGGACTGAGCCCCCTGGATGACCCGGTGGTCGTACGTGGAGGTGAGGGTGATGGTCTTGCTGACGGCCATCCGGGCCAACGTCTCCTCGGACGCGCCCTGGAACTCAGCGGGGTATTCCATCGCGCCGACGCCGATGATGGCGCCCTGGCCCTTCATCAGGCGCGGCACCGAGTGGACCGTGCCGATGCCGCCCGGGTTGGTGAGGCTGATCGTGGCG
>JBKJLP010000113.1:0-5253 GCA_046596735.1 Mycobacteriales bacterium
TGGGCCAGCGCCTATCTGGCGCTGCTCGAAGGTCGCGACCCGACCCCGGTGGACGCGATCACGGTGCTGAAGAAGCGGATCGCCCGATGAGCGCCAGTGGTGGCAAGGTCGCCATCCTGGCCGCGCTGATTGCCAATCTGTCCATTGCCGTGGCCAAGTTCGTGGCCTTCTTCTTCACGGGCTCGTCCGCGATGCTGGCAGAAGGCGTCCACTCGGTCGCCGACTCCGGCAATCAGGGACTGTTGCTTCTCGGTCAAAAACGCGCTTCCCGCGCGGCCGACGACGACCACCCGTTCGGCTACGGCCGCGACCGCTACTTCTATTCGTTCATTGTGGCGCTGGTGTTGTTCAGCGTGGGTGGGCTTTTCTCCGTGTACGAGGGCTATCACAAACTGCACGACCCGGAGGAGCTCACGACGGCTTGGGTGGCGATCGGCGTCCTGCTGTTTGCCATCGTGGCCGAGTCGTTCTCGTTCCGTACCGCGATCCGCGAGTCCCGCCCGGGCAAGGGCACGGGCAGTTGGTGGACCTTCATCCGGTGCAGTCGCGCGCCTGAGTTACCGGTCGTGCTGCTGGAGGACCTCGCCGCGCTGGTCGGCCTGATCCTCGCCCTGATGGGCGTTGGCCTGTCGGTCATCACCGGCGACCCGATCTGGGACGCCGTCGCCACGCTAGGAATCGGCCTGCTGCTGCTGATCGTCGCCGTGATCCTCGCTGTGGAGATGAAGGGCCTACTCATCGGTGAGTCGGCCACCAAGGAATCGGTCGCCCTGATCCGCACCGCGCTGATCGACGGTGTTTCCATCACCCGCGTTATCCACCTCAAGACGATGCACCTCGGTCCGGAGGAGCTGCTCGTCGGCGCCAAGATCGCGATGTCGCCGGGGCTCGACCTGCCGGCCGTGGCGCGGGCGATCGACGCTGCTGAGGTGCGGGTGCGCGAGGCGGAGCCGCACGCGCGGGTGATCTACCTCGAGCCCGATCTCGACCGCGGATTCACCGCAACGCCGAGCTAGCGGAACGCCATGCATCCATTCCGGCCGCGCCGCTTCGCACGCACGCTCAACGCTCGGCAGGTCCCGCCCGAGGTGGATGCTGCCAGTTCCGCGGCGGGTCCGGGCTAGAGGCGCTTCAGCGCCATCGTCGCCGTCATCGTGGCCGTACGCACGTCGTCGGCCTCGCGGCTGAAGATGACCTCGATGTCGAAAGAGCACGATCCGTTCATGGCGAGCCGATCGCGTGCCGACTTCTCGTCGCTCACCAGTTGAGCGGTGGCGAGCAGCGGACCGGTGGCAACAGCCACATAGGAGATGGTGCCGGTCTTGATGAGCGGAATCGCGCCGCCCTCAACCAGATCGCCGAAAACCTCAAGCAGGATGGCGAAGGCCGCGGTTTCGCCGAGCCCGAAGATGACCGCAGCGTGCGGCCCGGCCAGGTGGTTGTGCAGCTCGGGACCCGCGTCCAGCCGTAGGACGGCGCCGTCGCGACCCGAGGACCTCACCCGCGGCCCCAAGGTGCCGACAAAGCCCTTGGCGTTGTGCAGCAGTGCGGGGACGTCGACCATCACTCACCCACCAGATAGGAGGCGCCGAAGTTACCTGGCCCGGCGTGCGCGCCGACGACCGGCCCGACCACGTAGCGGTCGATGCCAAGGATGCCGGGCCGTCCAGTGATGGCGGCCTCGAGAGCATCGGCCAGCTCCGGCACATCGCCGTGGCCGACCGCTACTCGGGTCGCGGAGGAGGCCGCCGAGATGAGGATCGTCTCGGCCTGCAGTTCCACGGACTGCTCAACGGAGCGGGCCGAGCCCAGCATGCGGATGGTCCCGCCCTCAAGCCCCAGAATCGGCACGCCATCGGGCACATCGTCGGCCAACCGCCCCCCGGCCTCGAGCAGCGTCGTGGTGTCCGCTGACCAAGTGCTCCAGACCTTGCCGGACATGGAGCGCGCGAGAACGATCGCATCGTCGTAGGACGCCCCCGCTGCCAGCGCCCGAGCCACCGTGCTCACGGTCAGCAGGAGCCCACCGCTCATCGTCCCGCTGTCAATGACGTCCACGGGGATTGCGGCGAGCCCCGCGGCAACCGTGGCGGACTGGTGCGTGCCCGACAACCCAGTCGAGCAGGTGATGCACAGGACGCGCTCAGCGCCGTCTGCCGCAGCAGCGTCAAAGGCAGCGAGAAAGTCGCCCGGCGCGGGCTGCGAGGTTGTCGGCTGCGCGCCGGTCTCTCGCAGCCGTCGGTAAAACTCGCGCGGTTCCACAGACGGCTCGGCGAACTCCCAATCGCCTAACCGCACGTGCAGGGGAACGATGCGGACCCCGAGCTCTTCCGCGAGCCCAGTGGAGAAGTAGGCGGTTGAGTCGGTGACGATCACGGTCTGCGCTCGCTCATGGTCGTGAACCTAACGGCCGCAACGCGTCGCTGCAGGTGCCGCGCCTTCGGTGCGTACGCAAAGATTGGGTCTATGCCCGCCGACATCGCTGACCCGTCGCTGGCTGACGTTGGGGCTCAACGGATCGACTTCGCCGAGCGTTCGATGCCGGTGTTGCGGCTGCTGCGGGAGCGCTACGTGGCCGAGCGGCCCTTCGACGGCGTGAGCATCGCGGCCTGCATGCACGTCACCGCAGAGACCGCGGCCTTCGCCCGCACCTTGTTGGCTGGGGGAGCCGCCCTGCACCTGGCGGCGTCCAATCCGCTGTCCACCCAAGACGATGTGGCCGCCGCGCTGGTCGCCGAAGGTGTCCAGGTGCAAGCCAGGCACGGGGTGGACCGGGCCGGCTATGCGCGCCACCTGGACCGGGCTCTGGACGGCCGCCCCCAGTTGGTGCTGGACGATGGCGTCGACCTGGTCGGCGTGTTGCACACCTCGCGGACGGAGCTCCTCGAGGGCGTACGCGGGGGCTGCGAGGAGACCACGACTGGTGTCTTGCGGCTGCGCCAGATGGCGGCTGACGGCGCCTTACGGATCCCGATGGTCGCGGTCAATGACACCGCAATGCAGCGGCTCGTCGCCAACCGGCACGGCACGGGTCAGTCGACCGTGGACGCCGTGATCCGCGCGACCGGCACCCTGCTCGCCGGTGCGACCGTCGTGGTTGCCGGCTACGGCTGGTGCGGGGCCGGTGTGGCGTCCCGCGCCCGCGGGCTCGGCGCCCAGGTGCTCGTCACCGAGGTCGACCCGGCCCGGGCGTTGGAGGCTGTTCTCGACGGCTACCGCGTCCTGCCGATGGCGCAGGCGGCTCCGATTGGGGATGTTTTCCTTACCGTCACGGGCAATCGCGATGTCCTCACGGCTGATCACTTCGCGCTGATGCGCGACGGGGCGGTGCTGGCCAACGCTGGTCACTTCGACGTGGAGATCGACGTACCCGCGCTCGAGACCTCCGCGGTCGAGGTGCGACGTCGCGTACGTCCGCACGTCGACGAGTACGTCCAGGGCGACGGCCGGAGGCTGCTGCTGTTGGCTGAGGGAAGGCTGGCTAACCTCGCTGCCGCTGAGGGGCACCCGCCGGCCGTGATGGACATGTCCTTTGCCCTGCAGGCGCTGACCGCGCAGTGGCTGCTGGACACCGATCTCCCGCCGGGCGTACACGAGTTGCCGGCCTCGCTTGACGTGGAGGTAGCGCGGACCAAGCTGGCGGCGTTAGGCGTTGGCCTTGACGACCTGACGGCGGACCAGCAGCGCTATCTATCTAGCTGGCAGGTGTGACCCGCCTAGGCTCAGCAGATGAACCAGACGCTCCTGGACCCGCTCGTGACCGTGGTGTTCGTCGCCGTCCTGATGTACCTGCTGTTCCTGGTGATTCGGGCCGGCGTCTCGGCAGGCATCAAGCGCACCGTCGACCCGAGCCACCTGCGCCGGGACGTTGTCGAGGACGAAGCTCCGAACTGACGTGGTGACCGGCCGCTACCTGCTGAGCGGCCACGACGGGCCTTACGCCGTCGAGGATTTTCGTTGTGGCGAGGAGGTGGACGGGTGGTGCTACCGCGCGACGCGGCGGGACCCAGAGACCGAGGTGATCCTCGGCGAACTGGAACTGGTCGTGGCGCCGATCGGGCGGGTCCTACGGCTGGAGCAGAGCGGCGGGGGGTGGCTCCTACGCGGCGGGATCACCGGCGGCCAAGCGCTTTGGCGGCGCGGTGACCAGGAGCACGTGGTGGCTGCGCACGGCTTTACCGGCAGCAGTCCGGCGTACGCGATCGTCTGCACCCGGCTGGCTGTCGCGCGCGGGGACGGCTCGCTGCGGCTGATCGCGGTGCATGACGACGTGCTGGCAACGGCAACCGTGGACCAGGTCTGGAGCCCGGACGGGGACGGGTGGATCTGCGTGGACCGGTCGACGGGCACGGCAGGGCGCTGGGCACTCGACGGTGACCGGGTGCTCTCTGGGCCGGGCGTGACCGCCGCCACACCTTGACACGATCCTGACCGGGTTGGCGATGGGACTTGCCGACCCTGACACGGTTCTGCTAAGGTTGGCGGCGATGGCAACGCTGACGATCAACGAAGCAGCTGCGGCGACCGGGTGGTCATCGCGGATGCTCCGCTATGTCGAGCAGCTCGGCCTCGTCGAGTCGCCGCGGTCCGCCGCGGGCTACCGGCTCTACGGACCGGCTCAGTTGCAGCGCCTGCGCACCCTGCGCGAACTTTTGTCCGACCACGACGTCGAACTCGGCGACGTGGGCTTTGCCCTTCGGCTCCGCCGCGAGCCCGACCTCACCCAGGCGCTCGACACCTGGTTCGAGGCGGCGCCGCTGCGGCCGGCCGCGGTCCGCGATGACGCGGACTGGCTCGCTTTCGAGCAAGACAAGCACCAATCACTGCTCACCCCCGCAATCACATCCCTAGGGAGTACGGCCTGATGACCACCAACGACTTCAAGGTCGCGGACCTCTCGCTGGCCGACTTCGGCCGCAAGGAGATTCGCCTCGCGGAGCACGAGATGCCCGGCCTCATGGCCATGCGCGCCGAGTTCGGCGAGAGCAAGCCGCTGACCGGCGCCCGCATCATCGGCTCGCTGCACATGACCATCCAGACCGCCGTGCTGATCGAGACGCTGGTCGAGCTCGGCGCGCAGGTCCGCTGGGTGAGCTGCAACATCTTCTCCACCCAGGACCACGCCGCGGCCGCCGTAGCGGTGGGCCCCAACGGCACCGTCGACGCCCCCGCTGGCGTCCCGGTCTTCGCCTCATAGGGCGCGACGCTGGAGGAGTACTGCTGGTGCACCGCGCAGGCCGTCAACTGTCCCGC
>JBKJLP010000232.1:0-2848 GCA_046596735.1 Mycobacteriales bacterium
CGGAATCGTCAACCTGGAGGCGATGGCCTGCGGAACGGCAGTCGTCGCGACCGCCGTTGGCGGTATCCCGGAGGTCGTGGACGACGGACGCACTGGCTACCTCGTTCCCTTGGACGACGACGTGGAGGTCGGGCTGGCGAAGCGCCTGACGGAACTGCTCGAAGACCCGGACCGGGCGGCCGAACTCGGTCGGGCAGGTCGGGCGCGGGCCGTGCAGAGCTTCGGCTGGGACGCGATCGCCGCCCGCACCATGGAGGTCTACGCCTCCGTCCTGCGCGCTTCGCAGAGCTGACGCGCACCACTCAACGGCTCTGTTAGGCGAAATGCCCGAATCTCCTCAGCAAGATCACTCTGCGTGAGCAGGATCGCTCCCCCGAGCCCCGAATTGCGCCGGATCACGGCCAGACCGGCCGAGCCGTCACGCCCCCCACCAGGAGCCCCTGTTGTCGACTGCCCTGCGCAGATCCTCGCGCGTCGCCCTGCTCACCGTCCTCACTCTCGTTCTCGCCCTGGTGCGAGCCTCGGCTGCGCCAGCAGCCGTCGTACCGGCCTCCCTCAGCGACGCCATGGCCACGGCCGCGGCGAGCCTGCCCGGCGACACCCGCTTCGGCGCCTTCGTGCACACCGACGGCATCGACACCACCGCCCGGGCTGACCTGCTTGCAGGTCACGGGCTGAGCATCGCCACCGACTTCCCGTCCGTCGATGCCTCCTACGTCGTGGCTCCGCTGAGCGCGCTGCTTGACCTACGCAATGTTCGAGGCGTGACGCGCCTTGAGGCCGACCGCACCCTGGCGTACCTCGGTGACACGGCCCCGTGGACCACCGGCGCCCGCGTGGCGCGAACCGCCGTCGGCAACGGCCCCTACACCGTCGACGGGAAAATCATTGACGGCAGCGGCGTCGGCGTCGCGGTTGTCGACAGCGGTGTCGACGGCACGCACCCGGACCTCGCGACGCACCTGGGCAAGGTGTACAAAGTCGCCTGCACCACACCAGGCCTGATCAGCACCCAGACCGGCCAGTGCTTCGGGCCGGTCGTGGTCCAAGAGACTCCTCCGGCCGCTGCCTTTACGGACAACACCGGTGGGCACGGCACCCACGTCTCCGGCATCGCTGTCGGCGACGGCACCGCGAGCAAGGGCACCTTCGAGGGCGTCGCCCCCAAGGCGACCCTGTTTTCGTACGGCGTCGGCGAGACGCTTGTCGTGCTCTACGCCGCCGAGGCGTTCCAGCACATGCTCACCAACTACGACACGTTCACGCCGCGGATCAAGGTCGTCAACAACTCCTGGGGTGACCCGGCCGGCTCCGCCTACGACCCAGCCGACGTTCTCTCCAAGCTGACCGCCCAACTCGTCGGCAAGGGCGTGACCATGGTCTACGCCGCGGGTAACGGCGACTCCAACGGCGATGGTGGCACCGGGGCGGACGACCGGCTGTCCTCCACCGCCAAGGACCCGACCCCCGGTGTCATCACCGTCGCCAACTACGACGATGGGGGCGTCGCCAACCGCAACGGCGCGCTCGACAGCAGCTCCAGCCGCGGCAAGAAGGGTGTCCCGACCGACTACCCCGACATCTCCGCACCCGGCCACCTGATCACCTCGACCTGCAACATCGCTCTTCCGGTCTGCCGGCTCGAGGTCGTGCCCACCGTCGCCTGGGCACCGCGTTACGCGACCATCAGCGGCACCTCCATGGCCAGCCCGCACATCGCCGGAACGGCAGCCCTGCTCTATCAAGCCAGGCCGACAATCACGCCGGCCGAGGTGGAGAAGGTCCTGCAGGACACCGCCTATAAATTCACCACCCCGAGTGCGCCCTACGAGGCCGACCCGCAGAACCCGGGCAGCACCACGTCCTTCGACAAGGGCGCCGGCCTGCTCAACGTGCCCGCGGCGCTCGATGCCCTAGGCGTCACGGCCACCAATCGGCCGCCAGTCGGCACCCCCGCGATCACGACGACGACGCCCGCTGCAGGAGCCGTCAACGATGGGACCGCGCCGCTTCAGGTGACCGGCACGGCCAACGACGGGGTTCTGCCGACACCTGCGCTGACCAGCGTGTCGATCGCCTCGGGCGATGCGAACGACCTTCCGGCGCCGTACCCGGGCGCGGCAGACCTGTCTTCAATGTCGTTCCTGGAAACGGCCAACGGCATCGAAGTGACGGTCGCGGTCCGCAACGTCACTGACGCGGGACCGTCCAATCCCAGCCTCCGACTGTTCTACAACGTGACCGGAGTGGCGCGGACGACCGGGCTGACACTCGCCGCTGGTTCAGCAACGGCGGCGGCCTACAGCGCTACAACGAACAGCGTCGTGGCAACCAACATCACCCGGGACCTCACCAAGAACACGGTGACCTTCCTGCTGCCGTTCAGCGGTACGAACTCGCTGGGCGCGATCGCCGCTGGTGAGCTCGTGACCGACATCCGCATCTGGTCCTACGGCGCAGTCACGGTGGACCAACTCCCCGGCGGCATCGGTGCCGCGGGGATCACCTCGCCGGAATACGGAACGACCTTCGCTCTTCGGCGTCCCAGTTTGACGACTGCGCCGGTCACGACGGTGACGGTCGCCGTGGACGGCGGCCAGGAGCAGCCCGCCGCCCTGACCGGCTCCAGCCCCAGTTACGGCTTCGACGCCACCGTCGACACCACGGCCCTCGTGGACGGCCAGCACACGCTGGTCAACCGGCTCTACCTGAACGGAGTCGCAACGGGCAGCACCAGCACGCCGTTCAGTGTCGTGCGGCCGCGCGTCATCACGAGCAGCATCGACATCGCCTCGCCGACGGAAGGCACCACGGTCAACCGTGGCGTTGTCACCGTCAGCGGCACAGC
>JBKJLP010000267.1:0-4063 GCA_046596735.1 Mycobacteriales bacterium
CGCTGGGCACTATGGGGGTGGTCGCGCCGATCGCCGCGCTGGGCGTTTCGGTGCCGGTTATTGCTGGCTTGCTGCGCGGGGAGCAGCCGTCCGCGCTGCAAGTGATCGGGATGGTCATGGCCATCATCGGGGTGGTCCTGGCGAGCGGCCCCGAGTTGTCGGGCCGAGCCGGGTTGCAGCCGCTGTTGCTCGCGGTCGTCGCGGCCTTCGGCTTTGGTGTCGTGCTGCTCCTGGTGGCGGTGGGCAGCGAGGGTGACCCTGGTGCGGTCGTCATGACGCTGCTGACGATGCGCCTGGCCGGGGTCGCTGTGCTCGCTGGGCTGCTGCTGGCGTTCGCTCGTCGCCGCGGACTGGACCTCGGCGTGCAGCGGACCGACCTGCGGATCCTGCTGCTCATCGGGGCGTGTGACGTCAGCGCCAACGGCGCCTACGCCGTCGCCTCGCGCTCCAGCCTGGTCAGCGTCGCGGCGGTCCTGGCGTCGCTCTACCCGGTGGTCACGGCCCTGCTGGCCTACCGGTTCTTGGCTGAGCGGCTGCGCCGCATTCAGGTCGTCGGGGTCGCGGTCACCCTGACCGGGGTGCTCGTGCTGGCTGCCGCCTAAGCGTCAGGCCGCGTGGGTGCGGCGGGTCGCGGCGCCGGTCCTGTCCTCGGCGATAGCGATGAGGATCGCGTCGTGAATCCCCAAGCCACACATAGCGCAGAACAGATCACGGCACTCCGGGCCGTGACCGTCTTCGCACACCGGTTGCTCGAACACCTGCTCGTCGCGGCACTCTGAGCACCAGCGGATCTGCGTTTCCATGTGACCTCCCTGTCTGCTCCTGACCGTGCCAGGGGGGTACGACAAAACCACTCAGGCGCGCCGCGGGTCGTCACACCTGTCCCAGCCGTCACACCCACCGGGCCGGTGCCCAGCGGTGCGTGGCAGGCTCGTCGTGATGACGACCCCCGCCCGTACGCCCAGCGCTGCCCACGACTCCGCGTTCCTGCGCGCCTGCCGTCGGGAGCCGGTCCCGCACACCCCGGTGTGGTTCATGCGCCAGGCCGGGCGGTCCCTGCCGGAGTACCGCGCGCTGCGGGCTGGCACCGAGATGCTGACCGCCTGCCGTACGCCGGACCTGGTAACGGAGATCACCCTGCAGCCGGTGCGCCGGCTCGGGGTCGACGCGGCCATCTTCTTCAGCGACATCGTGGTGCCGCTCAAGGCCGTCGGCGTGGACCTCGACATCGTGCCTGGCGTCGGGCCGGTCGTGGCGAAGCCGTTCACAACCGCCGCTGACCTGCCGCGTGCGCTGACGCCGGACGACGTTCCGTACATCACCGAGGCGGTGGGTGCCCTGGTGGCCGAGCTCGGTGCGACGCCGCTGATCGGGTTCGCCGGAGCTCCCTTCACCCTGGCGAGCTACCTCGTCGAGGGCGGCCCGTCCAAGAATCACGCCGCCACCAAAGCCCTGATGTACGGCAACCCCGATCTGTGGAGCCAGCTACTGGACCGGCTGGCCGACATCACGCTGGCGTTCTTGCGGGTGCAGATCGACGCCGGCGCGAGTGCAGTCCAGTTGTTCGACAGTTGGGTCGGCGCGCTACCCGCGACGGACTACCGGTTACGGGTGCAGCCACACTCAGCCAGGGTCCTCGCTGCCGTGGACGACGTCCCGCGCATCCACTTCGGGGTGGGCACCGGTGAGCTTCTCCACGACATGGGCGCTGCCGGCGCCGACGTCGTGGGCGTCGACTGGCGGGTGCCGCTCGATGACGCGGTCGGTCGGATCGGACCCGGCAAGGCGCTGCAGGGAAATCTCGACCCGACGCTGGTGTTCGCGCCGCGGGAGGTCCTGCAGGGCAAGGTCCGCGAGGTCCTGGCCGCAGGACAGGCGGCCGAGGGGCACGTGTTCAACCTCGGCCACGGGGTGCTCCCGGAGACCGACCCGGACATGCTCAAGGTCATCGTGGACACCGTGCACGAGGCCGGCTAGGACGTCAGGCTTTCGCGCACCTCATCGGCGCGCAGGTGAGCCAGGGTCCGCGCCGCGACGGCGGCGGCGAGCAGCATGACGACCGCAGCGCCCAGCAGAGCCAGGCGGGTGCTGCTCACGTACGACGCCGTGCCGATGCTGCGCAGTTGCAGCAGCGCGGAGATGTCGACCGACGGCCCGGCGCGCCGCGCGACCTCGAGCCGCGGCGCGCCGCGCAGGATCCCCTCCACCACGCTGGCCGAGGTGTCCTGGGGCACCCCCAGAGCGAGTAGCCGGGCGGTCAGGTCGTTGCCCAGCCGCGACACCACCAGAGCGCCGATCCCGCCGATGGCCAGCACACCACCGAGCTCGCGGGCGGCGTTGACGGTCGCTGCGGCGAGCCCCTGTCGGGTGCGGCCCACGGCGTCCAGTGAGGCGACGACCACGGGTGCGCCGGTGAGGCCGAGGCCGATGCCGATGAAGCCGAGCACGGCGGCGAGCTCGCCGGCAGTGATGTCGGCACTGAGCCGGATCGCGAGGCCAACTGTGCCCACCGCGGCAATGACGAGCCCGGCAGCAACAGGGACCACCGTCCGGCGAAAACGCACAGCAACGGGCGCCGCAACAACGAGGCCGACGGTGAGCGGTAGCAGCCGCAACGCCGCCGGCAGGGCGTCGAGTTCCTGCACCAGTTGGAGAAACAGCGAGAGGAACACCAGCAGGACGAACAGCGCCAGACTGGCGGCGAAGGCCGCGACCGACGTCCCGACGAACGCCCGTTGCCGGACCAGCCCGGGTGGCAGCAGCGGGTCGGTCGTACGCCGTTCGACGACCGCGAACGCGACCAGGGCGACGAGGCCGGTGGCGAGCCAGCCGCCGACCGCCGGCCGCCAGCCGTCGCGTCCGGCTAAGACCACGGCGTACGTCGTGGCGCCCAGTCCAGTCGCGACGAGCAGTTGCCCGGGCACGTCCAGCCGTCTGCCTACGTGCTCGCGGGGCTGCTTTCCGCAGGTCAGGACGACCACCGCAATGGCTAGGCACAGCGGAACGTTGACCTCGAAGACCGCCGGCCAGCCGCGGGCCTGGACCAGCAGCCCGCCGACGATGGGGCCGAGCGCGAGCGCGAGCGCACCGGTCGCCGCCCAGATCCCGATGGCGCGGGCGCGGTCACGACCCGGCGGATAGGCCGCAGCGAGGACGGCGAGCCCACCCGGGATGACCAGTGCGGCGCCGGCTCCCTGGACGGCGCGGGCCACGATCAATGCCGTGACCGAGGTCGCTAGCGCACAGGCGATCGAGGCGCCGGCGAACACGGCCAGCCCGCTGAGGAAGACCCGGCGCCGCCCGGCGACGTCGACCAGGGTGCCGCCGGTGAGCAGCAAGGCCGCCAGCACCACCGTGTAGGCCGTGACGATGCCCTGCAGGCCGGAGACGCCCGCGCCGAGGTCGCGCTGGATGTCGCGCAGGGCGACGGCCACGACCGTGTTGTCGAGGGTCGCCGTGAACGATGCCAACGAGGTCGCCACCAGGACGAGCTGCCGTCGCTGCATGCCGGGAGCGTAAGTCGGCCTAGCGTTGGGGCATGCCCGCGCCGCGCCCGTCTGTCGTTGTCGTCGGTGGCGGCATGGCCGGGCTGGCTGCGGCCCACGCGCTGCGCGACGTCGCGCAGGTGCGGGTCCTCGAGGCCTCACCGCAGCTCGGCGGCAAGCTGCGGGTGAGTGAGGTCGGCGGGCTGGCGGTCGATGAAGGCGCGGATGCCCTGCTGCGACGCGTGCCCTGGGCCGTGGACCTCGCCACTGCTGTCGGGCTCGGTGCCGAGCTGCGCTCACCCGCCGCGGGACAGGCATTCGTCCTGACCCGCGGACGGTTGCGGCCGCTGCCCACGGGCACTCTGCTCGGCGTTCCCACTGACCTTGCTGCCCTGGCCCGGTCCGAGGTGCTTTCCGCCCGCGGCCTGGCGCGGGTGCCGCTTGACCTGATCGCGTCCGGCGAGCCGGTCACCGAGGACGTCAGCGTCGGTGCTCTGGTGCGCCACCGGCTCGGTGACGAGGTGGTCGAGCGACTGGTCGACCCCCTGCTTGGCGGGGTCTACGCCGGTCGAGCGGAC